>JALSPL010000111.1 GCA_026985975.1 Anaerolineae bacterium
GGCGGAGGCTAAAATAGTATCTTGACAGTGAAATTCTTGTACGCGGAACAAAAAGTTACACAGAGAGCCACAGAGGAAAATCAAGAGCTTCACAGAGGATTTTTTAGAGATTTCTCTGTGGTTCTCTGGCAATCTCTGTGAAACTCTGTGTTCCTCTTTGGTTCTGGCTCGGCCAGGTTAGTACACACTCAAATAAAAAAACGCAGAAGTCGAAACTCCTGCGTTTTTGTGCAGTTTGCTGGTTACGGTTGCTGTCCGTCAGACAAGCGACCGCTTCCTGACATCGGCTCTACAGAGGGATGACGTCGCTGGCCTGCAAGCCTTTGGGGCCGGTCTCGACGGTGAATTCGACGCGTTGGCCCTCATCCAGGGTGCGGAAACCGTCGGTCTGGATAGCGGAAAAGTGGACGAAAACATCTTCGCCGCCATCGCGGGCGATGAAGCCATAGCCTTTGCTGGCGTTGAACCATTTGACGGTGCCTTGTACTCGTTCGGACATGGTGGTACTTTTACTCCTGTAAAAAGAAACATGAAAAGAATTGTTGCCGTAGGTGAGAAAAGCATTTCCGACAAAAAACAGCCGCCATGACTTCCGGCGACTGCGTGATGGTACAGATTCGCTTTTCGTCCTACGAGCGTCACTCTAACAGCTTTCCGATATTTTGTCAAAACCGCATGCAACGCATCGGACGTTACGCCAATCCTCTGCGCATTCATCCTGTTGGGGACGATTATCGAGATTTTGAAAGACATTGCAAGAGGTTTGCCAACAGGGCAATGGGTATGTCAGAATAACTTATGGCAAAAAATGCACACATCACATAAAGAGGAGAGCCATGATAGAGAAAAAAGCATTTGGACGCACCGAACATCTCAGTTCCCGCACGATTTTTGGCGCGGCCGCCCTGGGCAAGGTCAGCCAGGCGGAAACCGATCGCACCCTTGATGTTTTGCTGTCCTATGGCGTCAACCACATCGACACAGCCATTTCTTACGGCGAAGCGGAAGTGCGCATCGGCCCGTGGATGAAACATCATCGTCACGATTTCTTTCTGGCGACCAAGCTCCACGCCCGGGATTACGATTCCGCCTGGGATTCTATCCGCCGCTCGCTGGAAAGGCTCCAGGTCGATCATGTGGACCTGTTGCAATTGCACAATGTGAGTGATGATGAGGCCTGGGAGCAGGTGATGCAGCCCGGGGGCGCATTGGAGGCGGTGCTGGAAGCCAAAAAACAGGGGTTGACCCGATTCATTGGCGTCACCGGGCATGATACCAAGATCGCTGCCCTGCATCTTCGCTCACTGGAACAAGCCGATTTCGACGCGGTGCTGTTGCCCTACAGCTACATTTTGATGAGAAACCAGCAATACGCCCGGGATTTTCAACGGTTGCTGACCGTGTGCCGGGAGCGGAATGTGGCCGTGCAAACCATCAAATCACTGGTGCGGCGTCCCTGGGGAGATCGCCAACCCACCCGCGCCACCTGGTATGAGCCGCTGGAAGAGCAGGCCGACATCGATCTGGCGGTGCATTGGGTATTGGGCAATCCTGATGTTTTCCTGAATACCACCGGCGATATTCACATCTTGCCCAGAGTGCTGGATGCGGCTGCGCGCTTTCAGGCCCGCCCAAGCAATGAGCAGATGGAAGATCTGCTGGCCCGACAAGAAATGACTCCGATCTTCCCGCTGGACTGATCCCCAACGACTCAGCAGCACGCCCGCCGTCCGCCGATGCGCACCCACGCGGGCAGCGGGTTTACTTCATACGACTGGACGACGCCGTCCGCGTAGCGGAAATGCCACCAGCGGGGCGCGGCGTTTTTGTAGATGCTCGGGCCAAAAACATGGATATTGTCCACCACCTCGGGCGAGGAGAAAACCCAGTCTTTGGGCTGCCAGCGCAATGCGCCCTCGATAGTTGGGGAGGGTTCGTCCGCTGACGCTGGAGCTGAGAAGATGTAAAGTCCGCCTGGATCGGTCTCGTAGCCCACCCAGGTGAGGATGCCGTGAAAGCGCAGGGCGTCGAGACGATAGCCCGTTTCCTCCCACACTTCCCGCAGACAGGAATCCACGGGCGTTTCTCCGGGCGCGATTTTGCCGCCCACGCCGTTCCATAGCCCGCGATTGGGCGCGTTGTTGCGTTTGAGCATGAGCATCTCATCCCCGCGGGTGAGAAAACAGAGGGTGTAACGCATGTCGGGCGTGTTCATGAAAAACCAACTCATAATCAAGTGATCGTCTAAAAAAGCTCCCTTTCTTAAGCTGCTCGTTTCATGCAGGTCGTCTTCTCTCCGGCCCGCCATCGAGAGCGAATGAAATGGGCGTCGGGAGCGAGAGCCGCTGGTTTACCGCCTATTTTACTTCGTTTCTTTTGGCGGGTTTTCAGAATGCTTCCCCCTGCTTGCAGGGGATGTGGAGAGGGGGCCTGCAGCGGCAAACGCCCAATGTTGATGAATGTGGTGTTTTTTGACGCTCATTAAGCGCAATAGCGCCAGGCCGTTTCAGCCAGCACGGCAGCCAGATCGACAACCGATTGCAAGTCCACCCACTCGACTGCGCTGTGCAGGCCGCCGCCTACAGGCCCGAGGATCACCGTATCCACGCCCGCTTCGGCCAGCAACGCCGCATCGGTCCAGAAGGGCATGCCCGTGTGGGGATGACGGGCGCCCAGCCTCTGACTCAGCGCTTCATCCACTACCTGCACGATGGGCGCATCCTCGGTCACGACAAAAGGAGTACGGGCAATCAATACGCTGAGCTCCGCCCGAAAATCGGGGTCTTCGGCGCTGAGTTCGTTGATGATGGCCTGCAATTCGGCGCTGTTTTGGGCCTCGGTCTCGCCGGGTGCGGTGCGGCGTTCGATTTTCAACACACAATGATCCGCATAAATGCTCATCTCGCGGCCGCCCTGGATGATGGGGGCGTGCAGGGAGGGCGGGCCGGTGAGAGGATGTCCGGGACGCCGCCGTAATTCCTGTTCCAGCTTGTCCAACCGGGCCAGAAAGCGGCCCATGTGCATGTTGGCGTCAATGCCATCCTGATAGCGGCTGCCGTGGGCGGCGCGGCCAAAAGTCTCCACCTGATACCAGATCATGCCGCGATGGGCGCGGGCCAGGCGCATGTCGGTGGGCTCGGTGACAATGGCGGCGTCGGCCGAAACTTGCCCCACCAGCGCTTCTGTGCCCATGCTGAGATATTCCTCATCCGCCACCGCGGTGATCAGCAGATCGCCCGCCAGCGCGACGCCGCTATCCACCAGGGCCTTGACCGCAGCCAGCATAGCCGCCAGACTGCCCTTCATATCCTGCGCCCCCCGGCCATACATCTTGCCATCCCTGATCTCGGCGGCGAAGGGATCGATGGTCATGCCCTCGACGCCCACGGTGTCCATGTGTGCGTTGAGCAGCAATGAACGCCCGTCGCCGGTTCCGGGCAGCGCACCCACCACATTCACCCGGCCCGGAGCCAGCTCATAAGTGGCGACTTGCAGGCCCAGCCGCTCCAGGGCCGCGGCGATGTAATCCCCCGCTTCGGCCTCACCCGGGCCGTCGGGCGAAAGGGAGGGATTGATGGAATTGATGTGGATCAGATGGGAAAGGGTTTGGACGAGGTAGGATTCATCCACAGAAAATTGCATATCGGAGGACATTTGGGAAACGCTCCTTGGTTATCGGTGTGATGGATGCGCTTTCGCAGCCCGATCATCATAAAACAGTCTGGGGCATGATGGAAAAATGGCGTCGCTCCATGCCACAATTGGCGCATTCATGGTAAACTAGGGGCATGACCGCCATCACCCTTATCGCCACCACCGCTTTCGGTCTGGAAGGCGTCGTCAAACGCGAAGTCAAGGCCCTGGGATTCGAAAATATCCGGGTGCAGGAAGGCCGCGTCGAGTTCGACGCCGGGCTGGATGATATCCCCCGCGCCAATCTGTGGTTGCGTAGCGCCGACCGGGCGCTGTTGAAGATGGGAGAATTCGAGGCCCGCACCTTCGATGAGCTTTTCGAGGGCGTCAGAGCGTTGCCCTGGGAAGACTGGATCACCCGCGACGGACAATTCACGGTGCTGGGCAAGGGGATACGATCACAACTGGGCAGCTTTCGCGCCATCCAGTCCATCACCAAAAAAGCGGTGGCGGAACGGCTGAAGGATGCGTATCATGTGGCCTGGCTGGATGAGACCGGCCCGGCATTCACCGTACGCGCTTCGTTGCTGAAAGATGTGGCCACCCTGACGCTGGACGCCTCGGGCGCGGGGCTGCACAAGCGCGGCTACCGGGCGCATACGGGCGTGGCCCCGCTAAAGGAGACCCTGGCCGCGGCCCTGGTGCAGCTCAGCTTCTGGCGGCCCGAGCGCCTGCTTATCGATCCCATGTGCGGCTCGGGCACGATTCTTATCGAAGCG
>JALSPL010000112.1 GCA_026985975.1 Anaerolineae bacterium
CGCGTCGGAGAGCACGCCGGGCGTGTGGCCCACTGCCACGCCCCGAGCCGTGCACGCGGCCAGATCGATATTGTCCACCCCCACCGCCATCTGACTGATGACCCGGAGCTGCGGCCCGGCCGCGTCCAGCGCCCGGGCGTCGATGCGGTCGGTGAGCATGGTGATGACGCCATCCACGCCGGCGATGCGGCGCAGAAGCTCATCATAGGGCGGCGGTCCGGCCTCGGGCCAGACGTCCAGGGCCAGATGGCTGGCGGCCAGTTGCTGCATGGCCGGTTCGGGCAGGGTGCGGGTGATAAAAATGCGGTTCATGATTACCATTTCTCCCAATGAACGACCTCGGCCAGCGCCCGCTTGCGGCCCGAGCGCGGCGGGCGCTGCAAGGCCTGGGGCTCGGCGGGATAGCCGAAGGAGATAGCCGCGTAGCACATTTTGTCGGCGGGCAGTTGCAGCAACGCGTGCGCTTTCTCCATATCGTAGATGTTGGCCAACACCGATCCGAGGCCCAGCTCGTGCGCGGTCAGCATCATGTTCTGCGCTGCCCGGCCCAGATCGAAGGCCACGGGCCAGCGCTCCCGCCAGTCGCCCGTCACCAGGGCTACGCCCGCGGCCGCGCCCGCCAGATGCCCGGCCCACTGACCGCATTCGCCCAGCGCCTGCAATCGGGCCCTCTCGCGGATGACGATGAAATGCCAGGGCTGGCTATTCTTGGAACTGCCCGCCAGCCGTCCGGCGTTCAGGATTTTGAGCAGCGTTTCTTCGGGGATGGGCCGCTGGGCGAAATGGCGGATGGCCCGTTTGCTGCGGATGGCTTCATAGACGTTCATGGTTGGCTCTCCTGAAAAAAGGTCGGAATCAGCAGCGACGGTAGCTGACACAGCAAAAATGATGGGGTTCAGCCAGTTTTTCTTGGCGAAATCCTGGTATTTTTCTTTGCGCCTTGGTGGCTTTGCGTGAGATCAATCTTTTTTCAGTCAATCCATGGTTCATCTCCTGGGCTGGTCATGTTTTGAGGGCGTTGTGCAGGGTGTGGAGTTGTTCTGCCGTGCCCACGATGATGAGCACGTCGTCCGGGTGCAGGCGGGCGTCCGGGCCTGGATTCAGCACAAAGCCGCCCGTGGCGTTTTGGTATGTTTTATGCGTGCAGTAGAGGGCAATGACCGTAATGCCGAAGCGCTGGCGCAGATTGACCTCGGCCAGCGTCTGTCCCGCCAGCTCCGAGCCTTCCTTCACCTGGATTTCATCCATCTCCGCGCCGCGTCCCTCATCGAAGACCACCTCGCTCAGGAATTCGGCTACATGCGGGCGCAGCACCGTCAGGGCCAGGCGCCGCCCGCCGTAATCGTAGGGCGAGATCACCTCGTTGGCGCCCGCCCGCAACAACTTGTGATACGCATCCTGCCGCACCAGCCGACTGGCGATCCAGATGCCCGGATTCAGCTCTCGGGCGCTGAGCGCGGTGACGATGTTGGCGTTGTCGTCGTCCAGCGTCGCCAGCAGCCGTGCCGCCTGTTTGACGCCCGCGGCCAGCAGCGTCTCATCCTCGGTGGCGTCGCCGCGGATGACATGATAATTCAGTTCTCGCAATCGTTCGATCACTTTCTGATCCTGTTCGACCACGACAAATGGTTCATTGTTGCGCATCAGCTCCGACGCGGCGGCCTCGCCAATACGCCCAAATCCGCAAAGAATGGTATGATTTTCCATGTGACGCACCTTCCGAATCGATCGGAGTTGAGAGACGGCCTGGCGAAATTCTTCGCTGAGGATGGTGGAGAGCAATGACTCGATGGCCCAGGCGCCCCAGATCATCGTGGCGAAAATGAGGCCTATGGTGAAAATGCGGGTGTCTTGGCCCACATCGCCCAGTTCGCCATAGCCCACCGTCGAGATGGTGATGACGGTCATGTAAAGGGCGTCGAGCGGGTTCAGCCTGGCCGTGAGCATGTAGCCCACCGCGCCCGCGGCGATGATGCCGAAAATCAGGCCCAGAGCGATGAAAAACCGGCGGACGTCTTTGGGTCTCAGACCCAGCAGAATCGAGAGGCGTTGCATGGCTTCATTATCTCCGAATTTCACTCAAAAAGGAAACCTGCCATGACTGACAAATTGCAGAAAATCCAGGAGATGTTGCAGCAGCAGGGGCTGAAGGGTTGGCTGTTGTATGATTTCCATGAGATCAACCCCATCGCCCGCCGCATGGCTCCTCTGCCCGACGATCCCTTGCTTTCCCGGCGCTGGGCCTGGTGGATTCCGGCCCGGGGCGAGCCCGCCTGGCTGGTGCACGCCATCGAGCGGGGTCAGTTCGCGGGCTACGACGCCCGCTTCTTCACCTACAGCTCCTGGCAGAGCTTCGAGCGGGCCCTGCTGGATCTGACCGGCGGCCCGGGCCCCATCGCCTGTGAATACTCACCCGATTGCGGCATCCCCTACGTCTCCTGGCTGGATGCAGGCACGGCGGAGCAGCTCCGGCGTCTGGGCTATGAGCTGCGCTCATCCGCCGACTTGATCCAGGCCGTGTACGCCACCTGGACGCCCGCCCAGCTCGAAACGCATCGCCGGGCCGTGCAGATCTGCCTGGACGCCAAGGAGCGGGCCTTCGCCGCCATTGCCGAGCGCCTGCGAGCGGGCGTTCCCACCACCGAGCTGGACATCCAGCAGGTGATTCTCGACTACTTCCACGATCATCATCTTGACCCCGGACATCCTCCCATCGTGGCCGTCAACGAGCACGCAGGCGATCCGCACTACGGCCCCACGCCCGAGCGCCACAGCCCCATCCATCCCGGCGACCTCATCCTCATCGATCTGTGGGGCAAGCTGAAGGATGTCCCCGACGCAGTTTTCGCTGATATGACCTGGATGGGCTACGCCGGGGAACAGATTCCCGCCCGGATGCAGGAGGCGTTCGACGTGGTGGCCCGGGCCCGGGACGCGGGCGTGGCCCTGGTGCAGGCCCGCGTGGCCGCGGGCGCGCCGGTGGCGGGCTGGGAGATCGACGACGCGGTGCGGGAGGTCATCCGCTCCGCTGGCTACGGCGATTATTTCATCCACCGCACCGGCCACAGCATCGACGCCGATCTCCACGGCTCGGGCGTCAATATCGACAACCTGGAGACCCGCGACACCCGGCGCATCATCCCTCACATCGGTTTCAGCATCGAACCGGGCGTCTATCTTCCTGAATTTGGCGTGCGGTTGGAGATCGACGTCTATGTGCACGAAGATCGGGCGGAGGTCACCACGCTTCCGCTTCAGACCGAGTTTATCCGGGCCATCTGAGAGTCTCGCTATCGCACCCTCCGAAATTCAAAAAAGCCGCAGATTGTTACTGCGAACGTGTGCAGATTTCGGGTCTTTTGCACTCAAACATGTCGCTTGTTTCATCCATCTTGAGCAGCGCTCGATATTTTCGATGCGGTTCAACGACAAAAAGAAGGACGGCCCGCAGACCGTCCTTCTTTGCTCTTCAGTAGGGCTAGTATCTTGACAGTGAAATTCTTGTACGCGGAACAAAAAGTTACACAGAGAGCCACAGCGGAAAATCAAGCGCTTCACAGAGGATTTTTTAGAGATTTCTCTGTGCTTCTCTGGCAATCTCTGTGAAACGCTGTGTTCCTGTTTGGCTCTGGCTCGGCCAGGTTAGGGATTGCGGCTGAAGAACAGCGTCCAGTTGTCCGAAGTGAGCAACTGCATCTTATTGCCGGAAACCGTGAAGCTTTCCACCTTGGGCAGCAGCGTGAAGTATTCCGTCTCCTGCGCCATGATGGGTTGGTCGCAGGCCTTCTGGCTCTGAGTCATGGGCCCGAATGTGATCTGGTCGGGCTGAGTCAACTGGTAGAGGCCCTGATAGTCGTTGCATCCGCCATTGCCGGAGTAGGAGCCGTCAGCCGCCAGCACCAGGGTGATCTCGGTGTCGGGCAGCACCTCGATGGGAGCCTGTCGTCCTTGTGCGCGACTGATAAGACGCCAGGCGCCGAGGATTTCCTGGCCGGGCGGGGTGGCCGTGGGGCCCACGGTGGGTTGGGGAGCGGGCGTTTCGGTGGGGAGGGGAGCGCCGGTGATAGTGACATCCAGCGTGCTGCTGCCCTGTTGACCGGCTTCGTCCGTCACGGTCAGCGTAATGCGATACGCACCGGCGTTCTGATATACGTGATTCACGTTTGCGCCCTGGGCGGTGATGCCGTCGCCAAAGTCCCAATCATAGCGGGTGATGGGAAGGGAGGACTGGGAGTCACTACCGCTGTAAGCGAGCGTATCGCCCGCCTGGCCTGATTTGGGGCCGCCGATGACGGCTACGGGCGGCGCAGGAGCCTGCACGGTGACGCCCGCCTTGCTTTCCCCCTTCTGCCCCAGATCATCGATGACGGTCAGGGTGACGGTGTAATCGCCCGGATTG
>JALSPL010000113.1 GCA_026985975.1 Anaerolineae bacterium
TTCAGCGCCTCGGGCAGGGAGATAGCGCCCTCGCGTTCATCCCACAACAGCGCCTGGTTGCCCCCGGGCGTGGTGATGAACCAGGCGACATTGTCTTCCAGCCCCAGCAGTTGGATGTGCAACTGACCGTCGGGCCTAGCCTCCAGGAACGTAGCTCCCAGCCACAGGGGAAGGATGGCCAGGCCCGCGGCCAGGACGCTTCGCGTCAGCGCCGGGCGTAGATGAGCGGGGATGAGATGGCGGGCGTTTTGCTCTCGCCGCAGCAGCCACCACAGGAACGCTACCAAAAAGCCAACGTAGTACAGCGCCGACAGCATCCGACCGAAAGCGCCCACCGGGATGGAGCCCCAGGGGATGGCGGCCAGTCGCTCCACCACGAACACCGTCCACCACAGACTGGCCAGGGGGATCAGGGCGATGAGTTGTCCCAGAGGAAAGAAGACCCCCGCCAGGATGATGGCCAGACCGCCCGCGATCATAATGGGCGGCTGCACGGGAATGATGAGCAGGTTGGCGAGAAAGGAGATGATGGACAATCTGCCGAAATAATAGACCACCATGGGCATTGTCGTGATCTGCGCGGCCAGGGTGATGAGCAGCCCCTCGGCCAGGATGTTGTTGGCCAGGCCGGGCAGCCGCTGGCCAATGCGGGCGTCCCAGGCCTGCTGCAGGGGCGTGCTGAACAGAATGAGGCCCAGCGTGGCCATAAAACTGAGCTGAAAACCCACATCCCACAGGGTGAGGGGATTGAGCAGCAGCATGGCGATGGCGGCCACGAACAGGGAGATAATGGCCGCGCTCTGGCGATCCAGGGCGATGGCCAGCACATAAAGCCCGCCCATGATGGCCGCCCGCACCACCGCAGCGTCGGCGCCCACCAGCAGGGTGTAGAGGGCGACGCCGGTCAGGGCCAGCAACGCCGCCGCCTTCTTTCGCCCGCGCAGCATCCAGGTGAAGATCAGCAGCAGGATGCCCGAAACCAATGCGATATTGGAGCCGCTGATGACGATGACGTGGGAGGTTCCGGTGAGATTGAACTGAGCGTAAAGCTCCCGGGGAATGCCGCTCTCGATGCCCAGGATCATGCCGTTGGCCAGGGCTGCGTAGGGCTGGGGCATGAGACGATCCAGCAGGGCGCTGGCCCGGGCCCGCACATCGTACAGCGCCGCAATGACGGGATTGCCCCGCCCCTGGGCCAGCCGGTGCATCTCCGCCCGGCGCACCAGCGTGTACACGCCCTTGCGGGCCAGATAACGTCGATAATCGAAGTCGGGAAAGCTGGGCGGGGTCTCGGGGACGCCGCGGATGCGCACCCGGTCACCGTAGAAGAAGGATGCGTCCTTATCCGCCCGCACCAGCGCCACGCCCGATACTGCCAGCTTGGCTTCCCCCTCCCACAGCGTATCGATCTTCACCTGATATTGGGCGTATTTCTCCCGTTGCACCGGATAGGCGAGGATGACGCCTTCCATCACCCGCGGGCGGCCAAAGCGATCCCCGGCGTGGAAGTTGACCAGCACCTCGGGCCCAAAGCAGGGCTCGAAGGGATGAGAGAGGTAGCGCCAGCCCCCCAGTAGTGCGAAAATGATGACGATGGTCGGAATTAGAGCCCGGCGTCGGCGTCGTCCCAGCCACAGCAGAGGAAGTAGCAGGATAATGGGGGCCAGCAGCCAGGCGGGATCGGGCGTCAGCACTGCGCCCGTGCAGGAGAAAGCGCCCCGTCCATACAGCCATTCCCCCGCGGCCACGCCCGCGCCCAACGACAGCGCCGCATAAATGGGCAAATAAGGCGTCGGCGACTGATAAGCGCCAGAAGTTTGCTGCTGCATAACGTCTCCAAAAACGGGCCTGGGGCTGCTCTCAAAAGTCGATGATGCTCCCAACTGAAAAGGTATGCCCGAATGATAGCACGAGGGGCGTTATCGCAAAAATACCCCCTTGCCGGGGCTTCGACAAGGGGGTATTTTGGGGGGATAATAGAAAGTTTAGGCGAAGGCCAGTTCCATCTCTTCCTCGGCCGCCGTTTCTTCCATGGGCGGCAGAGTCTGGTTGTTCTCCCCGGCGATAAAGGCTTCCAGGTTTTTGCGGGCCACGTCATCGGTGAATTGGATGGGCGGGGATTTTTTGAAGTAGGCGCTGGGGGCGATGAGCGCGCCTTTCAGACCGCGATCCAGGCCCAGTTTAGCGCAGCGCACCGCGTCGATGATGACGCCAGCGCTGTTGGGGCTGTCCCACACTTCCAACTTCAGTTCCATGTTCAGGGGAACGTTGCCAAAAGTGGTGCCTTCGATGCGGATATGCGCCCATTTGCGATCTTGCAGCCAGGCGATGTAATCGCTGGGGCCCACGTGGATGTTCTCGGGCGTCAGCTCCGAATCGCTGACCTGGCTGGTGACGGCCTGAGTCTTGGAGATTTTTTTGCTGATCAGGCGGGAGCGCTCCAGCATGTTCAGGAAATCAGTATTGCCGCCGAAATTGAGCTGATAGGTGCGGTCGATGCGCACGCCGCGGTCCTCGAACAGGCGGGTGAGGATGCGATGGGTGATGGTGGAGCCCACCTGGCTTTTGATGTCGTCGCCGATGATGGGCAGGCCCGCGTCGTAAAATCGCTGCTGCCATTCGGGATCGCTGGCGATGAACACGGGCATGGCGTTGACCACGGCCACGCCTGCTTCCAGCGCCTGTTCCATGTACCATCGCACCGCATCTTCGCTGCCCACCGGCAGATAGTTGACCAGCACGTCCGCCTGGACGTCGCGCAGCACCTGAGCCACATCCACCGGCTCGGCGGGCGACTCCTCGATAACCTGTTTGAGATAGTAGCCCAGCCCGTCCATGGTGGGGCCGCGCATCACTTCCACATCCAGATACGGCGGCTTCTGGAAAACATAGGTGTTGTTCTGTCCGGAGAACATGGCTTCGGAAAGATCTTTGCCCACCTTGTCGGCGTCTACATCGAATGCGGCCACGAATTCCACGTCGCTGATGTGGTAACCTCCCAGATTAACGTGCATGAGGCCGGGGATGAAATCGTCATCCTGTGCATCCTGATAGAAATAAACGCCCTGGATAAGAGCTGATGCGCAATTGCCTACGCCAGCGATGGCGACACGGATTTTTTTGCCGGACATTGTTGTCTCCTTTGAAGGGAATGGATTGAGATGAGATATGGGTGACGAAGAGGATGGCGGGGTTGAAAACGCCGCCAGGGAAAGCTATGAAATGGCTTTGACGCTGGCCCGCACAATCAGGTCGCCGCGCAGAAAAATATCGGTGACCGGCTTATCCGCCAGCGCATTCAGCAGGGACGCCACTGCCAGGCGACCCAACTTCTCGGTGTGCTGCTCCACCGTGGTGAGAGGGGGGATGCTGATTTCAGTGACGGGAACGTTATCGAAGCCCATGACGGAGAGGGCGTCGGGGACGCTGACGCCCTGCTGATAGGCCTCGGAGAGCAGGCCCAGGGCAGAAAGATCGTTGTAGCAAAAAATGGCGGTGGGGCGTTCCGCCTGGGGCTGATTGAGCCACCAATGCAGCGCTTTGCGCCCCGCCCGAATCGAACCGTCGCCGGGGATGATCAGGCGTTGCCGGAACGATTGTCCCGCGTCTTCCAGCGCCCGCCGATAGCCTGCCGCCCGCGCTGTTTGAGAACGCCCCTGGTTCGGGCCCGCGAGATAGGCGATGCAGCGGTGGCCTTGCTGCAAAAGGTGGGTCGTGGCCAGCCAGCCGCCATATTCGTTATCGGTGGCGACGTTGTACACTCGCGGGCCTGTGTGCAGCGAGTTGACGAATACGATGGGGACGTCGATCTGCGCCAGCAATGCGCGGTAGGCGTCCTGCGCCCGGGAGCTGAGGATGATGAGCCCGCCCACGTTGTGGCCCAGCAGCATCCGCACCATCTCGATCTCCCGAGCTGCATCGCCCCGGGTGCTGGCCACCAGCCGCTGATAACCGGCATTGTGGCTGGCTTCCTCCAGACCCTTCATCACCGAGGCGATGTAAGGATCGGAGAGGGTGGGGGAGATGACGCCGATGATGGGGCTGGAGCCCATGACCAGACTGCGGGCGGCCTGACTGGGCGTGTAGGCCAGTTCGTCGGCAATGGCTCGAATGCGCTCTCGCGTAGCGAGACTCACTCGGGGCGATTCGGCCAGGGCGCGACTGACGGTGGAGGGGGACACGCCTGCGATGCGGGCGATGTCTTTGATGGATGGGCGTTGTGACATACGTTTGTCTTATAGATTCGCAGGGCTTTTTGGGCTGTTGTCAGGTATGACGCCGATATTCGGGCAAGATTGTGCAAACGTTTGCATTCTTTTTGCATTTATACCACCAGCCCGGCCTTCTGTCAAATTTCCCGCCTGCCTAACCTGACAGGTCCCACGCCATTGGTCCCAAATCAAATTTACGTTGACGGAGGCCATGTTTTTGCAGTCAGGAGACCTGGCCCGGAGGACCTGTCAGGTTGTGCTGGTCGCCCCCAATGAAAAAGCCCCCGCATCGTTGCGAGGGCACAGGTTTATTTGTTTTGGGTGCGTCCTAAACAAGTTGGAGGCGTTTTTGCGTCTTTGTCCGACATTATAAGTGCAGTATCCAGTAAGCAGTTCACAGTGTTCAGTAGCGGCGATACGTCGCATTTGAGTAAGGCGCTTTAGCGTCTTTCAGCTATGAGCCTGGGCCTATCAGCCCCAGGCGGAGGCGGCAGACGTTAACCTCCAACTGAAATAGGACGCACCCATTTGTTTTTGATAGCCTACGCCCGAATCTCCTGGCGCTGGAAGAGCACGTAGCCCAGGGCGAAAAGGAGAATGGTGGCGGCGATGAGTCCGGTGAACTGCGGCCAGATCAACAGCAGACTCTGATCCAGGGGCAGGGCCGAGCCGGGGATGGCCCCCTGTGGCAGGAAAGGCAGCAACAGGCCCAATCCCACCGAGCGCACCGCCGGATTCAGCAGCGCCGACAGGATTTCGCCGTAGAGAAAGGTGGGTGAAATTCGGGCCAGCGTGATCTGCGTCTGGGCGTTGTGCAACACCTCCTGGGGCAGGCCCAACCGCACCGGGCTGATGATGGCGGCCAACAGACCCGCCAGGATGTTCCAGAAGATGAGGAAGAAGAGCCAGGTGGCCAGGCTGGCCATGGCCGCAGTGGCGGGCTGACGGAAGGTGATGGAAAAGACCATGGCCAGGGCCAACCATACGCCACCATAGAAAATGGTGGCCACGAGGAAAAGTAGCAGCCGGGCCACTGTCTCGCCGCCGGGGGCAACGCCCAGCCCGATGAGCCCCAGTCCGATGATCAACAGCCAGATGACAGTGAGCACCAGGGCCAGGGTGAAAAATGCCGCCAGGAATTTGCCGAACAGCAGCGCGTCCCGATAGATGGGCTGGGAGAGGATACGGGACATGGTGCGGCGATTGAATTCGCCGTTGATGGCGTCGAAGGTGAGAGAGATGGCGATGAGGGGCACCAGAATGCTCAGAAATTCCACAAAAGAGGGAATGGGGGCCTGGCTGACGGTGAAGAGTTTGAGGAAGAGAAAAACGTCGCGGCCGATGGTTTGTCGAATCTGCGTCATGGCGGCGTAGGACGCACCGATGGCGGTGAGCAGGATCAGCACCTCCAGAATGCGCATACGGGTGCTGGTGAGCAGGTCGGCCATTTCTTTGAAGACCACCGCCCACAGGCCCGTCCACGGCGATCCTTCGCGGGTGTGACGGCCCGACTCAAGCTGCTTGCTTGCTACTGTCATGTTCCACCTCCTGGAAATAACGGACGTAGATATCGTCCAGGCTGGGCGCTTCCACGTTCAGGCTCAGCAGGCGTCCATCGGCCAGCACCGCAGCGCGGGCGGCCTCGGCCCGGAGATCGCCCTGAGCACGCACCTCATAACGATGCTTGCCCAGGTAAGCCACGTCGGTGACGCCATGCACTTGACGCAGGGCTTTTTCCAGGGCCTGGCGGTCGCCCAGCACCTCCAGCTCTATGCGATAACCGCCCTTCATGTACTGCCGGGCCAGCTCATCGACCGTGCCCGAAAGCCCCATCTTGCCCTGATAGAAAAGGCCCACGCGATCGCATACGGCCTGCACCTGATGCAGCAGATGCGAGGCCAGCATCACGGTGATGCCTTCTTCTTTCAGATGTCGGATGATGTTCAGAAATTCGTGCGCCCCTTCGGGATCAAGGCCCTGGGTGGGCTCGTCCATGATGATCATCTGCGGCTGTTTGATCAGCACATCGGCCACGGCCAGGCGCTGGCGCATGCCACGGGAGTAAGTCTTGACCGGGCGGCTCATTACTTCGCCCAGTCCCATGCGTTGCAAAGCGATCTCGATGCGGGATAACGCCTCTTTGCGGGGAATGCCGTTGAGCCGGGCGGTGTACATCAGATTTTCCACCGCGGTCAGATCATCATAAAATCCCACTTGATCCGGGATATAACCGACGCGGGCCTTGACGCTGAGAGGTTGCCGGGCCGGATCCAGGCCCAACACCCGCACCTGGCCCGCGGTGGGCTCGGTCAACCCCAGCATCATCAAGATTGTGGTGGTCTTGCCCGAGCCGTTAGGTCCCAGCATACCGAACACCTCGCCTTCCCGGATGGTCATATCCAGGTTGTCCACCGCGATGACTTCGTCATAGCGTTTGGTGAGGCCATGCGTTTCGATGACTACATTGCTCATAGCGTCCTCCTTCCGCCTTATCGGCGGCCAAAGCGGATGACAGCCAGAGCAACCACGGCCACAGCGACGGCGATGAGCGCAATGCCGATGACGCCCCACAGGGTGGAGGTGCGCACGGTGATGCGGAAATCGGCGGATTTGCTGGCGCCTTCGGCCGGTTTGGCCCGCACGGTGATGATGTAATCTCCGGCAATGGCTTTATCGCCGGGCCGAATCGTGGCGGTGGCCTCCACCTGTTTTCCCACCGGCACCTCGGCGATGGTCTTGGGGTCGAAGTCCACCTTCCAGCCTGAGGGCGATGTGGCGCTGAGTTCCACATTGTGTGCGGCGGCAGTGCCGTTGTTGATGATGACGACCTTGATGGGAGACTCCTTGCCGGCGTAAGCCTCGCCCGAAAGCCGTCCGTCGGGTCCGCTCACTTTTAGCTCCGGCTGTCCCGCCACTTCCACGGTTAGATCGAGATTCGCCTGCACATCGCCGCCCTGAGCCAGCACTTTGATGGGATAAGAACCGGCGGCGATGGTTCCGTAAGCTTTCGCTTCTACGGTAATGCGCTTGGTGCTGTTGGCTTCCACGGGCAGACTGGTGATGTCTTTGCCCGAGAGCTTGAAGTTGACTGTGAAACCAGCGGGCGCGTCGGCGATGAGATTCACGTCCAGGTCCTCATCCCCCTCGTTTTTCAGGGTGGCGTTGAACCGAAATGTGCTGGTGGGCGTGCCTTTCAGCGTGGGCAGATCGGTGCTGAACGTCAGTCTTGGCGGCAGTTTTTCTTCTACTGTCAGCGAGAGCGGCAGCGTGGCGTCGGTTCCATCTCCTTTCGCTTCCACCACAAATTGATAATCCCCGGCGGATACGTCAGCGGGCGGCTCCAGTTTCAGATCAACTATCACCTTGTCATCGGTCGTCACATAGGCCGCTTTGATGATGTGACCGCTGCCCCGGAAGGTTGCTTTCCACCCTTCCGGCATCTCCTTCATGCTCAGATTAACGATTTGATCTTTTGTCTCCGATTTCAGCGTCAATGGAAAACTGACTGCTTTCCCGGGCTCGGTCACCTGCGAAGGGTACTTGGTGTAAACGCTCAGGTCTTTTCCGCCATCCTGAGCCAGGGCGGTGGATTGAGCCCCAACAGCGAGGATCAGCGAAAGGATCAGTGCAGCAATGATGAAACGTCGCATTGTTTAACCTCCATGATGTGTTCTGCAATGGAATGAAATTGAAATGCTGACGCGTCAACAAACAGGCGCGTACCATGTCATTAAACGCGCCCGTTTATTTGCTGAGTATTTGCGTGGGATTAAGAAATCATTAAAAAGGCGGCTAGGCTCCTGATTTTTCCTCTGATTCTATGCTGTCGGTGCGCACGACGAGCCAGGCGTAGAAAGGAAGCAGCAAAAAGGCGAAAACAAACCATTCCACAGCGTTGCCCAGATGCGCGCCCGGGTCCAGTTTGAATTTGGGCGGGTTGCGATAGGGTGGGGCCGTCTGGGGTTGCTCGGGCGGCGTAAGCGCCACGTAAAATGGCAAAATATCATAAGGCAACTGTCGCCCGATATTGGCGACGTCAACGCGATACCACCAGAATTGCGGCGTCTCGGGCGGGCTGGCGCTTTCTTCTGTGGCAATGATGCGCCCGCGGATCATGGTCGTGTCGGGTTCATCGAACTGGCGGGCGTCCGCGGGCGTATGCACGCTTTCGGGCGGGACCCAGCCCCGATCCACTAGCACGGCCCGCTGCCCGCCCTTGATCAGAAAGGGCGTCACCAGATGATAACCCATGGTTTCATCATAAAATTTGTTTTTGATGGCCACCTGGCGCTCGAAATCAAACTCGCCTTCGACTTGCACCTGGTGAAAAATACGCTCCGCGTACTGGTCGTCGGTGGGCGCGCCGGTGAGGATAAATGGCGCATCGGTCACCTCGGCCTCGACCGCGGCGATGTAGGCCTGACGCAGGTTGTGGCGGCTGAGTTGCCAGAAACCCAGTCCGATCATGATCAAGGCCATGATGATGACAATAATGGTGTGGATGACCCAGCGGCGTTTGAAGGGTGTTGTGAGATATGCCATGAAGCTATTTTACCCGCAATTCCTGGCATTGAAAAATCCCTGTCGCGGGCGGGCGTTTCAATTTGGGGGCATATCCAACTGCGACGCATTTCCGAAGTTCGTCGCAGCTATGAGAACAGTTTGGGGCTTGGTAGCCGTCTAAAAATTATCTCCCTTTTTCCAAGTCAACACGCTTTTTTACGTCATGTCGAAGCGAAGCGAGACATCCCCTTGCAGAGGGACAAACGCCTGCCATGGGGGAGATTTCTCCTCGCTTCACTCGTCGAAATGACGTAGAAAAGGGATGTTATTTTGGGGCGAAGCCCCAAGAGGACAAAAAATGCGCCGCACTTCAGGCGTGCGACGCATCTCTGACTGTTCATGCTCGATCATAGCAGTCTCAACCGTTTGATGGAGACGGCTGGGTGAGCGGCCTATCTAATCCATCTTCATTTTTTTGACCGGGGCCTGCACCTTGATCTCGCCCGATTTTTCGAATGTCAGGGTCAGGTCGATCACATCCCCTTCTTTCAGTTGGTTTTTCAATCCGATGAACATGATGTGGTAGCTTCCTGGTTTGAGCTCCACTTTGCCTTTGGCGGGGATGACCAGGCGCTGGCCTTCGACCGGTTTCATGTGCATCACATTGTTTTCGTCGATGACCATTTCATGGATTTCGACAATTTTGCTCACATCGGCGTCAGCGCCAACGAGCGCGTCATCTTCGTTCCCCTTGTTTTCGATGAGCATGTAGGCGGCGCCATTGGTGGCTGCTTTGGGCGATTGTCGCGCCCAGACGCCGCTTATCTGGATATCGGGACCTTTTGCGCCGCCGCAGGCGCTGACGATGACTGAGCCAATGAGCAAGACCAGGAGCGGGAGTGCAATACGTTTGATTGTTGACATGACGGCATCACCTTTGGAGTGTGGGGAAATGAGTTAACTGGATAAATCCATGTGTTTTGCAGTGAGCTTCTGCGCCGAGCGCAGGGGAGCCAGCTCACCATGAAATCCGATTTGAAAGCGCTTCGCCTCCTTGTCATCGGCGAAACAAAGCACAGCGGGCGTGCAGCAAACCGTCACATCCGGATCGACGAGAAATGTGGCGGTCTTGATATTGATCATCTTGCCATGAATGAAATCAACGGCCAGGCCCGAAACAATGTCATTGCGTGCTTCCAACAGCAGCAGGGCGCAATGGGGGCAACATGTTTCGATGTCTTCTCCAACTTGCGTATTCAGCACCACGCGAGTGTGGATGTTGATGGGGCGTCCGCACACAGCGCAGGTTCCGGTCTGAGGAATCTGTCGATGCTCCACTGCCAAGACGGCCCCGCCAAAAACTTTGTCGATAAAGCCCTCGTCGGCCAGGGCGTCAAGATCCCGATGAACTGTCATGCGAGAAACGCCCAGCGTCTTGCTCAACTCCGACACTTGCACACGTCCGGTCTCGCGTAATTTTTTTAGAATAAGGTCTCGTCGCTCGATAGCCAGCATGATGCGCTCTGTTTGTGTGTGTGATGAAAAGGGCTGAATTGTTGCAATTGTCCAAGATTTTAGCATAGCATTATCGAGACGACAAAAGTTATTTTTTCTGTTGTGTAGTCTATGTTACGCATCGGCTGCCGCAATTGATGCGGAATCGGTTTTGTGAGCGCTCAGAAATCACAACGCGTCCGGGCGGTTTTTGTCGCTCTCGGGGGAAAAAAGAAAATTGCGTTATAATACAGCAACCACACGCTCACGAACGAGGAGACGTTATGTTGAATATCGACATTCCCATTCATCCCAGCCTGGTGCATTTTCCCATCGCCTTGCTGGTCGCCGGCGCTTTTGCCGCCATCCTGTTTCGACTGATCCACAAGCCCCAGGCTGAGCTTTGGGGCGTTTACAGCTTGCTGGCCGGATGGGCGCTGACGCTGCCCGCCCTCATCACTGGTCTCATCGATAAAAACGCCATCCTCCCCGATTCGCCCGCCGATGCAGTGGTCAATCTGCACACCACCCTGATGATCGCCATGTGGATTGTTTTTGGCCTGGCCCTGTATTTATACTTTTTATGGCGCAAAAAGGATCAACTGACTGGCGGCAAAGTCTGGATATGGTTTGGACTTTTGTTTCTGGCGGTCATTCTCATCACGCTGGCCGGACATCAGGGCGCCCGATTGGTCTACGAGCTGGGCGTCGGCGGTCCGTCATGATCACAAAAACCCACTCTTACCGGAGATTCTTATGTCACCACGCTTTGGCGCACACATGAGCACGGCTGGCGGCGTCAGCAAGGCCTTCGATCGGGCCGAGTCTGTCGGCTGCGACGCCATGCAGATTTTCACCCGCAACAATAATCGTTGGGCTACCAAGCCCATCGACGAGAAAGAGATCGCCCGCTGGCATGAACGCTGGCGGCAAAGCAATGTGCGGCCGGTGGTTTCCCACGCCTCCTATTTGATTAATCTGGCCTCCTCGGATGATATTTTGTGGCGGAAATCCATCGACGCCTTTGTGGATGAGCTGGAACGGGCGGAGGTTTTGGGGCTGCTGGGCGTGGTGCTGCATCCCGGCTCCCCCAAAGATAGCGGCGAGGCGTATGGCATCGAGCGTATCGCCCGCGGTCTCGATATCTGCCATGAACGCACCGCCGGTTTCAATACCCTGACCCTGCTGGAGACCACCGCGGGCACGGGCAAGCATCTGGGCTATCGTTTTCAGCAGTTAGGAGCCATGCGGGCCGAAGTGGCTGAACCGGGCCGGGTCGCCATTTGCTTCGACACCTGCCATGTCTTTGCCGCGGGTTACGAAATCCGCACGCCCGAAGGTTACGCCCAAACCATGGCCGAATTCGATGAGCATATCGGCCTGGAGCTGCTGCGCTGCTTCCATTTCAACGATAGCAAATTCGATCTCGGCGCCCGCAAAGATCGGCACGAGCACATCGGCCAGGGCTACATTGGCCTTGACGGCTTTCGCAACATCATCAACGATCCTCGTTTCGAACAGATTCCCATGCTTTTGGAGACGCCCAAGAGTAAAGATCTGCACGAGGATGCAGAAAATCTGGCCGTGTTGCGGAGTTTGGTGGCGAAATAGACTGCTTCGTAAATAAAGTTATGTTTACGTCATTCCGAAGGAGCGCAGCGACTGAGGAATCTCCCCGTCTGCAAACGCGAGATTCTTCGCTCCCGTTGGTCACTGTTCCGTAAATAGAACGCAGATGACGCAGAAAAGTCTGATCTGCGCAGATAAAGAAGATTGAAGATTGATGGAGATTCAGAATCTCGATGAATCACGATGAGTCTCAATGAATCTCGGGACGCCCGCAACGATGGACAATGACAGGCCCGCACTGCTGCGAAAATATCGGCGGGCCGGGCGTAGCGCCCCCCTCGCGTCTGGCAGTCCCCCGACTGCCTGCTGCGCCCGGCCCGCGTTGCCCCTCAGGCTGCGATGCGGGCCGCCAATCGTTGCACTGCCAGGCCCAGACGGGTGCGCCACGGCGCCCGCGCCAGCGACCAACGCTTCAGCCGCTGATCGAAGTGCAAGGTGAATCTGCGTCCCCGGCTGCGTACAAGATAGACGCGGCGTCCGCTGTATCTTCCCTGCGAACTGCGCCAGATGCGCTCGATTGTGTCGATGTGATAGGTTTTTCCCTGCCACCGAAACAGGCCCGGCGCACCAAAACGGTTAACCTGTACGGTGACGGGCTCAGATTGGGGTTGCGTCATGTCATTCCTCCGCGAAATAATGGTGCTGTGTTCATTGATTGCGTTCATCCGGCGGCCGCCCATTCCTCGTCGCTGATCTCCAGATGCTCTGTGTCTTCATAGCCCATCAGATGAAATTTGCGGGGCGTGGAGTGGCTGGGCGGGGGCAAAATGCCCGGCTGGCTTTGCGCTGGCTGCTGTTGGGATTGAAAATAGTTGGGAGGCATCATGCCGCCGCTGACCACCACCACAGGAGGCTGCTGGAACCCCTGTTGCTGATGCTGCGCCGCGGCCTCCTGGTTTTTCTTGAGCAGAAAGGCCGCCAGAGCGATGGTGGGTAGGATAGCGATCATGCCCAGGATGGCCCCGACAATGATGGAAAGGGCGTCGGTGCTCAGCCGAAAGCCGACGACAGCGGTCATGGTGGCCGCCATGGCGACGGCGGTGATGGCGATGATTTTTTTCATGAGCGGCTCCTGAGGAATGGCGGATTGGTAATTTGTCCTGATTGTGTGGAACTTTTCGGGCGCCGGGGATGATCGCCGTGCCGCCAGCGGGCGGTTTCGGTATGGATCATGCGCCTGATCTCTTCATCGCTGGCGTATGGCGCCTGAAAGCGCACCAGCTCCTGGCGGGCCGCCAGCAAGAAATCACCGCGTCCCCGCAGACGGTTGGCGCCGCTGCCCGCCACGCCCGTAGCCACCTTGGCGTCCTCGGGCGTGGTTACAGCTCCCACCAGCCGCACCGGCAGATTCGCCTTGATCAACCCGCCGACAATGGCCGCCGCCGGGCGCTGGGTGGCCAGTATGACATGGACGCCCGCTTCGCGGCCCCGCTGCGTCAACCGCATCAGCGCCCGCTCCACCCGCTTGCCCGCCACCATCCGCAGATCAGCCAGCTCGTCGATGACGATGACGATGGCGGGGCGGCTGATCTTGAGCCGATCTCGCCGCTCCATCTCCACCACCAGCCCCTCAAGCAGATCGATGGCCCGGTCTGGATCGCTTTCGATGGGGCGCAACAGATGGGGAACGTCCGCCAGCGCCGAGAGCCCTCGGGCCTTGGGGTCGATAATGGCCAACTGCAATTTGTTCTGAGGATTGTAGAGGGCCAGACTGAGGACCAGGGTCTTGAGCAGGATGGTTTTGCCGGAGCCGGTGGTCCCGGCCACCAGGATGTGGGCCACATCCGGGCTGCCGATATTCAGCAACAACGGCGCGCCCTCTTCATCCACGCCCAGGATGGCGGTGAGCGGCGGGATTCTTTTCAGGCGCTTGCGCAGCGCATCGAATCGCACCACAGCCACATCCGAGCGGGGCACCTCCACCCGAATAGCGTCGCCTTTGCGGTACACCCGAATATCGGGCACGCCCAGGCGCATGGCGACCTCCTCTCGCAGGGCAAGCACTTTTTGCACCCGCGTATCCAGGGAGGTCGTCAGATCAAAACGGATAAATCTGGGAGTGACCGTGCCTCCCCAGACCTTGCTGTGGATTTTGTGCGCCGCCAGTACAGACTCGATAACATCCGCCTGGCGGTTCAGGTTGAATTTTTTCATTGTGACCAACCTCAGCCAAGGGATAAAAAACCCGCATCCGCGGGCAAAAAGAATTCATCGTTGGAAATAATGTTCTGTTAATTGCTATTGTAGAACATAATTTCCCAAGTCGTCAACCCCATTTTTCCCAAACTTATCCCAAAATGAAAAAACGCGGCCCGGAAGACCGCGTTTTTTTGTGAAAATAGTTATCGCGTTCAGGCGATGGTGATGGAATCGTCCAGATAAACGTCCTGGATGGCGTGCAGCAGCTTGACGCCCTCTGCCATGGGCTTCTGGAAAGCTTTACGGCCCGAGATGAGCCCCATGCCGCCGGCCCGTTTATTGATGACAGCGGTGCGCACAGCCTGGGCCAGATCGTTTTCGCCCGAGGCGCCGCCCGAATTGATGAGGCCGATGCGGCCCATGTAACAGTTGGCCACTTGCCACCGCACCAGATCGATGGGATGATCGCTGGTGAGCTTGCTGTATACCAGCGGGTTGGTGCGGCCAAAGCCGATGGCGGTGTAACCGCCGTTGTTGGTGGCCTGCTTTTGCTTGATGATGTCGGCCTCGATGGTGACGCCCAGATGATTGGCCTGGCCCGTCAGATCCGCGGAAGTGTGATAATCCACGCCGTCCTTTTTGAAGGCGCTGTTGCGCAAATACGCCCACAGCACCGTCACCATGCCCAGCTCATGCGCCCGGGCGAAGGCCTCGCTCACTTCCATGATCTGGCGGCGAGACTGCTCGGAACCGAAGTAGATGGTGGCTCCCACAGCAATCGCGCCCATCTCGAAGGCCTGCTCCACCGAAGCGAACAGCGTTTGGTCGTAGATGGCGGGGTAGGTCAGCAGCTCGTTATGATTGATCTTGACCAGGAAGGGGATTTTGTGTGCATATTTGCGGGAGACCGACCCCAACACGCCCAGCGTCGATGCCACGGCGTTGCAGCCGCCTTCGATAGCCAGCTCGACAATGGCTTCTGGGTCGAAGTAGATGGGGTTGGGAGCGAAGGCAGAAGCGCCCGAGTGCTCGATGCCCTGATCCACCGGCAAAATGGAGACATAACCGGTGCCAGCCAGACGTCCATGATCGAGGATGGTCTGCATATTGCGCAGCACCGCCGCGGGCCGATCGGTAGGGGCCATCAAGCGATCTACATAGTCGGGACCGGGAACATGGATCATCTCTTTGGGGATGCCGGTGCAGGTGTGGGTCAACAGGCTCTCAGCCTCATCGCCCAGCAGATCGAGAATCATTTTGTTTGTCATTTTAGCTTGCTCCTGTATTGAAAGAGGGGTTTTGGTTTTGACAATTTTATTTGGATTTGGGAGGTATTTCCTGCCATAAGTTTATCATTTCATCCGAATCCGGGGCAATAATTGATCCAGTCGGACGTTCATGTCACAAGTGATTCCTCCGCGTCCAACTTGCGGGTGCGGGTGGAAAGCCACAGGAAGATGAGCACCGCCAGCATGGCGACGAAAAAAGCCGCGTACCATACCCAGTCGGGATTCCAGTAATCCATGATGACGCCCGCCAGCAAAGGCCCGACAGCCGCAGGAATGGCCCAACTGAACCCGTACACGGCCATATAGCGTCCGCGCATGGCCTCGGGCGCCAGCAACGAAACCACCGATTGAGAAATGGGCACGATGAGCATCTCGCCCAGGGTGATGATGAGCATGGCCAGAATGAAGAACAGGTAGCTGCTTACCACGCCGTACATGCCGAAGCCAATGGCGTAGAGAAAAGCGCCGGCGGCGATGACATGCAGCGGGCGGAATTTTTTGGTCTTGCGGGTGATGAAAAACTGGAAAATCACCACCAGCAACGCATTCATGCTGATGAGATAGCCGTAATTTTGCAGCGGCACCTGGTGTACGTCCCGCAGATACACCGAGAGCGTGGTGTTCATCTGCATATAGACGATGATCTCCAGGATGGAGGCGGCGATGAACGCCATGAACACTTTGTCCTTCAGCGCCACAAGATAATCGGAAAAGGTTTTCAGTAAACGCTCATGCTCTTCACCTTCTTCCAGCTCGGGCATGGATTCGCGAATGAAGATGAAAACGATGAATGCGGTGATGGTGCTGGCCACCGCATCGGTGATGAACAGGGTGAGATAAGATCGGGCGGCCATGAAACCGCCAATGGCTGGGCCGAGGGTCACTGCCAGATTCATCACCACCCGCATCAGGCCGTAGCCATCGGCCCGCTGCTCCGGCTTGAGCAAATCGGCCACCATGGCCTGACGGGCCGGGTCCCCCATATTGGCGAAGAGCCCCACCAGCACCGCGGCCACGAAAAAAAGGCGGATGTCATGGGCGAAGCCCATCAGCAGGGTGATGAGGGCGCTGGACGCCAGCCCGAAGATAATCATGCGCTTGCGCCCGAATCGATCGGAGAGCGCGCCGCCCACGCCGCTGCCGATG
>JALSPL010000114.1 GCA_026985975.1 Anaerolineae bacterium
GCAGCAATTGTGCGAAGAATTCGTGCGGCAGGGCGAGGCGGTGCATGTCATCGCTCCCTACGACGCCGCCTACACGCCCGAGACGCTGGCGCAGTCGCAGCCCAGGCTGCATCTCTATCGCTACGCCTGGTCGGATGCTGCGCATCAGTTGGGTTATATGCGCACCATGCAGGCCGATGTGCGCATGAAAGCCAATACTTATCTGCTAAGCCCCGCCCTGTTTCTGGCGGGCGTTCGGGCGGCGCTGAGCGTGGCCCGGGCCGAGAAACTGGATATTTTGCACGCGCACTGGGTGCTGCCCAATGGTTTCATCGCTGCGGTTGTCGGCCGCAGGTTGGGGATGCCGCTGGCGGTGAGCGTGCCCGGCAGCGACGCCCTGGTGGCTGCGCAGAATCCGCTGTTCCGCCAGATGGCCCGTTTTGCTTTCGCGCAGGCGGGCCTCATCACCAGCAACAGCCGGGAGTTGCAAGCTGTGGCCGTGGATGATCTGGGCGCAGATCCGGCCCGCTTCGATCTCATCATCTACGGCGTCGATCCCGACGCGCTACGACCCGACGTCGCGGCCGGGCGGGCGCTGCGTCGGCGGCTGGGCGTTGCCGATGACGCGTTTATCGTGCTGGCGGTGGGGCGCATGGTCTACAAAAAGGGTTTCGACGTCTTGCTGCGGGCGCTGGCCGAGGTTGACCATCCATCACTCCATGCAGTTTTCATCGGCGATGGCGATCTGTGGGAAGCCTGGCAAGAGCTGGGACGAACGCTGGGGCTGCGCCATCTGCACTGGGCGGGCCGCGTGCCTCATGACGAGATGAGCGCCTGGTACAACATGGCCGACGTCCTGGTCATGCCCAGCGTCACCCGACCTGTGGATGGGCTCAACGTGTGCGTGCTGGACGCCATGGCCTGCGGCAAGCCTGTCATCGGCAGTGATTGCGCAGGCAACGATCTGGTCGTCACCGATGGCGTCAATGGCTTCATCTTCCCCGAAGGCGACGCCGCGGCCCTGGCCCGGTTATTGACTCGCCTGGCGCGTGATCCCGCTCTGGCGCAGCGCATGGGCCGGGCCAGTCGTCATTTGATCGATACAGCCTACGGCTGGCCGCATCTGGCCCGGCGCTATCGCCAACATTTTCGGCGCTTGCTCGGGCGGGAGGCGGAGGCGGAATGACGAAGCATTGGCGACGCTGGAAACATCCCGTGCAGATAACTTTTTTCCTCCTGTCGCTGCTCTTCCTGGCGTGGATGATCGCCGGGCAGTGGCAGGCCCTGCGCGCCTATGAATGGCATCTGCGGGCGGGATGGCTGGCGCTTGCGGGCGCGACCTTGGCCCTGAGTTGGCTGCTGGAGGTGGCGGTGTGGCGGCGGTTGCTGGGCATTGTGGGCGGGCGGCTGCATTATGGCGCGGCCTGGCGCATCTGGTTTCTCAGCGCCATCACTCGCTATATTCCGGGCAACATCTGGCAACCCCTGAGCATGACGATGCTGGCCCGCGAGCAGAATGTGCGGGCCATGGCGACTATCGCCAGCATTGTCATCTATCAGATGGTGAATCTCATGGCGGCGGGCTTGATCGCGGCCGCCTATTTTCCCCTGACCGGCAATCTGGGGCTGCTAACGCATCTGCTGCCCGCGGCCGCAGCCCGCTGGATGGCGCTGCTGGCTCTGCCCATGCTGATTTTTTTGCTGCGCCCCATGTGGCTGGTGCAGATCATGAACTGGTTGCTGCAAAAGATGGGGCGCGATCCCCTGCCTCTGCGCTTGACGACCTGCGAACTCTTGCTGGCGTTGCTCTTGACGACCGGGGTGTGGCTGCTGCTGGGATGCAGTTTCCTCTTTCTCACCCTTTCTCTCAGCGCTGCGCCCCCCGCATCCCTGCTCTCGCTGGCCGTGCATCTGATCGCAGCCTATCCCCTGAGCTATGCGGCGGGATACATCAGTTTTCTCACGCCCAGCGGTTTGGGCGTGCGCGAAGGCGTGGCCTATCTGCTGCTGGCCCCGCTCATCGGGGGCGCGACAGTCACCATCGCCGCGCTGGCCATGCGCCTGTGGCTGGTGTTGGGAGAACTGGCGGGCGCCGGCGCGGGGCTGCTGCTCAACCGGCCATCTCCTCGAAATCGCGAATAACCTGCGCCACCCGACTCACCCCCGCTTCCGATAGTTCAGGATAGAGTGGCAGTGAAAGGATTTCCGCGACCAGGCCTTCGCTGATAGGCAAGCTGCCCGGCTCATTGCCCAACGATCGATGGGCGGGTTGCAAATGGACGGGCAGGGGATAATGAATGAGCGTCCCCACGCCCTGCGCCCGCAGATAGCGTTGCAGCGCATCCCGGCGGGGATGGCGGATGACGAAGAGATGATAGACGTGTTCGCTATCCGGGAATTCAGCGGGGAGGATGGCCTGCGTGGAGGCGAGCTCCTGGCGGTAGCGCGCGGCCAGCCGTCGTCGGGCCGCGTTCCAGGCGGGCAGATGAGGCAGTTTGACGGCCAGGATCGCGGCCTGGATGGGGTCGAGACGGCTGTTCAGGCCCGTCTCCTCGCTGATGTAGCGTCGCCGCCAACCATATTGTCGCAGCGCCCGCAGTCGTCGGGCCAACGCCGCATCGTTGGTGGTGACCATGCCGCCATCGCCCGCAGCCCCCAGGTTTTTGGTGGGATAAAAGCTGTGTGCGGCCAGATGTCCGATGGCGCCGACGGGCTGATTCTGATAACGGGCCCCCGCGGCCTGGGCGCAATCCTCGATGACGAGGAGATTGCGGGCGCGGGCGAACTCCATGATGGGGGCCATGTCCGCGGGCTGGCCGTAGAGATGCACAGGGATGATGGCCCGGGTGCGGGGATTGAACGCCCGCGCCAGTTCCGCCGGATTCAGGGTGTAGCGCCGGGGATCGATATCCACAAATGCCGGTCGCGCGCCCGCCAGGCGGATGGCCGCGACCGTGGCCACCGCCGTATGACTCACGGTGATAACTTCATCGCCCGGGCCCACGCCCGCGGCCAGCAGCGCCAGATGCAGCGCCTCCGTGCCCGAGCCTGTCCCCACCCCGAATTCACATCCCGCCATCTGCGCGTAGGCCTGCTCGAAGGCTTCGACTTCCGGCCCCAGCACATACCAGCCCGAGGCCAGCACGCGGGCGGCGGCGGCGTCGATCTCAGATTTAAGCGATTCGTATTGCGCCTTGAGGTTGAGAAAGGGAATGCCGGACATCAGATTACCATGTCAACAGAGCCGCGGGATCAGGCTGTTGTAGATAAAGATCGGCATGGCGGCGATAAAAAGCGATCATATTCTCCAATCCTGTGCGCAACGCCACCCTTGGCTGCCACCCCAGCGTTTTTTGCGCCCGGGCATAGCTGCAATACACATCGCCAATGTCGATCTTCGCCCGCTCCGCGGGCCAGGGAACCAGCGCTACGTCGCCTTGGCCCGCTATCTCCACACAGAGCCGGGCGATGCTCAGCAGCGTGGCCGGTTCGCCGCCCAGATTGAAGATGTTGCCCCAGGCGGCTTCCATGACTCCGGCGCGCAAAAATGCCTCTATCGCATCATCGATGGCCACCAGATCGCGGCGCTGCTGACCATCGCCATACACAGTGATCGTCTCGCCCAGGATGGCCTGCCGCACGAACCAGCCGATGAATCCCTGTCGGGGATGGCGGATGAGTTGCCGCGGGCCATAGGTGTTGGTCAGACGCAAAGAGCAGGTTTTCAGACCATAAACCCGATGATAAATGCGATGATACCACTCGCCCGCCAATTTGTTGATGCCGTTGATATCGTTGGGTAGATTGCGGTGCGCCTCATCCACGGGCAGATATTGCGGCGCGCCATATTGCTGCCGGGTGCCAGCATAAACGACCACCGCGTCGGGGCGATGTTGGCGCACCGCCTCCAGCAGCACCAGATGCGATCGGGCGTTGGCGTCCAGATCCATGAGCGGCTGACGCATGGAGTCGATGTGGCTGATGGAGCCCGCCAGATTGAAGATGATCGCCTGCCCCGCCACGGCCTCCCGCGCCACATCTTCATCCCCCACATCGCCGATGATGACCCGAATGCGTCCCTCCAGCCCGGCGATGTTGGCGGGATGCCAGCCCGTATCGGGCAGGAGGTTGTCGACGAGCGTCACCCGAGCGCCCAAAGCCGCCAGCCGGTGCGCCAGATTCGAGCCGATAAAGCCCAGGCCGCCGGTGATGAGGACGGGAAGACCATTATAATGTTCGAGATAGGACATGGAATAATTGTAATGCACGGATTTGGCAGGGCCAAGATTGGATCGACTGAAAAAAGATTGATCTCACGCAAAGCCACAAAGGCGCAAAGAAAAATACCAGGGTTTCGCCAAGAAAGACTGGCTGAACCCCCATCAT
>JALSPL010000115.1 GCA_026985975.1 Anaerolineae bacterium
TGCATGATCTCATCGCCCACTGGCGGCCTGATTACATCTTCCACCTGGCCGGGCAATCCTTCGTCCCCGCCTCCTGGGAAAATCCCTGGCTCACTTTCGATCAAAACGTACACATCCAGCTCAACATCTTTCGGGCTATGATTGCAGCGAAGCTGGCGGGCCGGATTTTGGTGGTGGGATCGGGTGATGAATACGGCGCCATCGAGCCGGAAGACCTGCCCATCGACGAGAAAACGCCCTTGCGCCCGGTCTCGCCCTACGCGGTGAGCAAAATCGCGCAGGACCTGCTGGGCTGGCAGTATCATCACAGCCACGGCATTCATGCGGTGCGGGTGCGGCCCTTCAATCATATCGGGCCCGGTCAGCGCGAGATGTTCGTCGCCTCCAGCTTCGCAAAACAGATTGCGGAAATCGAGGCGGGCCTGAAACCCCCCGTGCTGCGCCACGGCAATCTGGAAGCCCGGCGGGACTTCACCGACGTGCGGGATATGATGCGGGCCTACTGGCTGCTCATCACCCACGGCCAACCGGGCGAGGTCTACAACGCCGGCAGCGGCCGCGCTGTCAGCGTCCAACAACTGCTGGATGTCCTGCTGAGCATGAGCAGAATTCCCATCCGCACCGAAATCGACCCCGAGCGTATGCGTCCCTCCGACATCCCGGTCATTGTCTGTGATCCCACCCGCATCCACCTGACCACTGGCTGGCAAACCGAAATCCCCTTCGAACAAACCCTCGCCGACATCCTGGATGATTGGCGGGCAAAAATACGATAGACATCCCATACAATGAGGTATGATTCATGCCAAAAGCGCTTATCACCGGCATCACGGGCCAGGACGGCTCTTATCTGGCCGAGATGCTTCTGGAAAAAGGCTACGACGTCATCGGCGTCGTGCGTCGCAGCAGCACCAGCAACTTCAGCCGCATCCAACACATTCAACACAAGATACAGATCGTCCACGGCGATCTCATCGACCAGACCAGCCTCATCGGACTGCTGGAAGAACACCGCCCGGACGAAGTCTACAATCTGGCGGCCCAATCCTTCGTGCCCACCTCCTGGAGCCAGCCCATCCTCACGGGAGAAGTGACGGCGCTGGGGGTGGCGCGTATGCTGGAAGCCATCCGCATCGTGGATAAAAATATCCGCTTCTATCAGGCCTCCAGCAGCGAAATGTTCGGCAAGGTGCAGGAAGTTCCCCAGCGGGAAAGCACGCCCTTCTGGCCCCGTAGCCCCTACGGCGTGGCCAAGGTCTATGGTCACTGGATCACCGTAAACTACCGCGAAAGCTACGACTTGTTCGCTGTCTCCGGCATCCTCTTCAACCATGAGTCACCCCGCCGCGGCCTGGAATTTTTGCCGCGCAAGGTCTCCATGGGCGTGGCCCGCATCGTGTGGGGCCTGGACGACGAGTTACGAGTTGGGAATCTGGAGGCCCGCCGCGATTGGGGATACGCCGCCGACTACGTGCGGGGCATGTGGCTGATGCTCCAGCAAGAAGGCCCGGATGATTACGTGCTGGCCACGGGCGAGACCCACACCGTGGGCGAGCTCATCCGCATCGCCTTCGAGCGCGCCGATCTGGACTGGGAGCGTTATGTGAAGATCGATCCCCGCTACTACCGCCCCGCCGAGGTGGACCTGCTGGTGGGCGATCCTGCCAAGGCCCGTCGCGAGCTAGGCTGGGAGCCCGAAGTCACCTTCAAGGAACTGGTGGAGATGATGGTGGACGCAGACATCGAGCGGCTGAAGGATGTCGAGCCCAGCCACACCTCCCCCAACATCAATTGGTGAGAGTAGCGGACGATGGAGAGTGGGCGGAAGACGATGCGTCTTGCGAACCATCATCGTCCATCTTCTATCTTTTCTATTTACAAAAAATTTTGGCTCTTCTGTACCTCAGGGGGTTTCCACACCTCCAGGAGGTGGTGGAGCACGACCTGGTAAAAAACCAGCAGTCTATTCTGCCAAAATGTGGCAAACTATTGCCCAATCTGCCACCACCTCCCGGAGGTATTAGACTGCCCCGGGAAATCCCCAAAAAACCAAAAACTCGTAGAATCACAGGTAATTTATTATGGCTTTCAAAATCAAATTCGGCACCGACGGATGGCGAGGCAAAATCGCCGAAGATTACACATTCGACAACGTGCGCCGCTGCACCCAGGGCTTCGCCAACTATCTCAAAGCGACCTACTCGCCCGAGCAGGTGCAACAAGGCGTGGTGGTGGGCGGCGATCGCCGCTTCGGCGCCGAGGATTTCACTGCGGCCGTGGCCGAAGTGCTGGCCGCCAATGGCGTGCCCGTGCATTTCACCGGCTTCAGCACGCCCACGCCCGTTATCTCCTTCAGCGTGGTGGCCCGCCAGGCCATCGGCGCCATCAACATCACCGCCAGCCACAATCCTCCCAGCGATAACGGCTTCAAGGTGCGGGATCCTCAGGGCGGCGCCATTGCGCCCGCGGGCCTGAAAGCCATCGAGGCCCGCATTCCCGATGAAATGAACGACGTAGCCCGCATGGACTTCAATGACGGCGTGGACGCGGGCCTGATCATGCCCTTCGATCCCAAACCCGCCTACATCGCAAAAATCAAGAGCCTGGTGGATTTACAGCCCATCAAGGACGCGGGCCTGACCGTGGCCGTGGAGCCCATGTGGGGCAACGGCGCCGGCTGGCTCAGCGAGCTGCTGGCCGGGGGCAAGACGCAAGTCATCGAAACGCACTTCGAGCGCAATCCCATCTTTCCCGAGATGAAACGCCCCGAGCCCATCCCCCCCAATGTGGATGCGGGCCTGGCCTTTGGCAAAGCCCACAACGCCGACGCCATCTGCATCATGGACGGCGATGCGGACCGCTGCGGCCTGGGGGACGAAAAGGGCCAGTTTGTAGATCAACTGCGGGTGTTCGGCTTGCTGGCCATGTACTTCCTGGATATTCGCGGCGAGCGCGGGCCCATCGTCAAGAGCCTGAACACCACCACCATGCTCAACAAACTGGCCGCCAGATTCGACGTGCCCATCTATGAGACGGGCGTGGGCTTCAAATATATCGCGCCCAAGATGCAGGAAGTGCACGCCATGATCGGAGGCGAAGAGAGCGGCGGCTACGCCTTTGGTGCGCATATCCCCGAGCGGGACGGCATCCTGGGCAATCTCTTCTTGCTGGACCTGATGGTGAAGACGGGCCTCAAGCCCACCCAATTGCTGGATCGCCTCTTCGACATGGTGGGCGGGCCGCATTACTATCATCGCATCGACACGCCGCTGGCATCCAACGAATTCAAGGCTGAGGCCAAAAAACGCCTGGACGCAGCCCGGCCCGAGACCATCGTCGGACTGAAAGTGAAGGAAAAGGTCACCATCGATGGCTACAAATTCATCATGGAGGATGGCGGCTGGCTCACCATTCGGTTCAGCGGCACCGAACCCCTGATTCGCGTCTACGCCGAAACCACCCACGCCGACAAGCTGGATGCGATTCTGGACGCGGGTCTGAAGATGGCGGGCATTGAACAGTAATCAGTGTGCAGTCGTCAGTTTTGGGTGCGTCCTAAACAAGTTGGAGGCGTTCTTGCGTCTTTGTCCGCCATTATAAGTGCAGTATCCAGTAAGCAGTTACAGTGTTCAGTAGTGGCGATACGTCGCATTTGAGTAAGGCGCTTTAGCGTCTTTCAGCTATGAGCCTGGGCCTATCAGCCCCAGGCGGAGGCGGCAGACGTTAACCTCCAACTGAAATAGGACGCACCCGGCAGTTTTCAGTATGGCCAACCCTATGCCACCGCTCATTGACTCTCACTGCCACCTGGACCTGCCCCATTTCGATGATGATCGGGATGAGGTGGTGGCCCGCGCCCGCGAAGCGGGCCTGGTCGCCATGGTCACCCAGGGCGTGGATATTCCCAGCAGCCGCAAGGCCATCGCTCTGGCCGAACGCTATCCCGAAGTCTATGCGGCGGTGGGCGTCCACCCCAACGACTGCGCTGACTTCCGGCCCGAGATGCTGGATGAAATCCGGGCGCTGGCCGCCCACCCCAAAGTCGTGGCCATCGGCGAGATCGGTCTGGATGATTATTGGAAGACCGTCCCCCTGACGCAACAGACTCGCGTGCTACGACTGCAATTGGACTTGGCCGCGGAGCTGGGCCTGCCCGTGATCATCCACGATCGCGAGACCCACCAGCCCATCATGGCCGAACTGCGGGCCTGGGTGAAAGACCGACTGCCCGGCGCGCCCCTGGCCCGGCGCCCCTGGGCGGGCGTGCTGCACAGTTTTTCGGGCGACCTGGCCATGGCGCAGGAGGCCTACGACCTGGGCTTCATCCTGGGCCTGGCCGGGCCTGTCACCTTCAAGAACGCCCG
>JALSPL010000116.1 GCA_026985975.1 Anaerolineae bacterium
TCAATGCCACATCGGTGGCCACCACGGCCAGGGTGGTGTTGGCTCCGGCCATGGGGTTACCTCCGGGCGCGCCGCCGCCCGCGGCCACAATCTTTGCGCCCGTGGCGGGATTGTAGATCTCGCCCACGGCATTGACCGCGACCAGCGCGCCCACGCTGCCGCCGGTGGGCAGGGGAATGACGGCGCTGCCCAGGCCGCCCGGCTGCGCGCCCGCAGGCCCCATCAGCTTGGCCACGGTGGCGCCGGTTCCTGCTCCCACCTGGCCCAGGGCCACGGGCGCATCGCTGGCCGCCTGGCAGGCCCGATAGCCCGCGTCCGCATCGGGCCAGACATCGCTGCGGCCCACTGCCAGATCGAACAACACTGCCGCGGGTACGATGGGCACCCGGGCCACGCCCGCATCGAAGCCGTGGCCGCGCTCATGCAGCCAGCGCATGACGCCGTCGGCAGCGGCCAGCCCAAAGGCGGAGCCGCCGGTGATAAGGATGCCGTGAACTTTCTCCACCAGGTTGCCGGGCCGGAGGAGGTCGGTTTCGCGCGTGCCGGGCGCAGCCCCTCGCACATCCACAGACGCGGTCGCACCCGCGGGCGTGAGGACCACAGTGCAGCCGGTGCGGGCTTCTTCCTGAGTGTCGTGCCCGACCAGGAGGCCGGGAATTGCTGTGATGGTTTGATTTGACATAATGTCTGGGCAAGGGAGCGTAAGCGGGAAAGCGTTTGATGTCAGTATAGGCGTTTGGGGCTGGCGGGGCAAGCGATGCGCCGGTGCGGGCGCAAAAGAGCGCCCGTTCGGGTAGGCCAAATTTTCGGGGCTGCTCCCGGTTCATGGTAGAATGGCTTACATCTTTTGTCCTCATCCATTCATCATTGGAGTGCAATCATGCGATCACAAGAGAGATTCCCGGCTTTTGCCTGGGGGACGTTGATTCTCAACATCTTTGTTTCGCTGTGGGGGGCGGTGGTGCGGGCAACCGGCTCCGGCGCCGGTTGCGGCGCTCACTGGCCCACCTGTGATGGCGAAATCGTGCCCGGCTTGCAGACCTCGGCCCAGTGGGTGGAGTACACGCATCGTCTCAGCAGCGGCCTGGCGTTGCTGGCCGTCATCGTTATGCTGATCTGGGCGTTCCGGGCTTATGCGGGTGGGCATCCTGTGCGCGCGGGGGCCGTAGCCGCCATGATTTTCATGATCCTGGAGTCGCTGGTGGGAGCGTCCCTGGTGCTGTTCGGCTGGGTGGAAGCCAATGACTCCATGGCCCGGGTGTACATCTTGGGCGTGCATCTCACCAATACCCTGTTGCTGCTGGGCGCTATCTTTCTCACTGCCTATTGGGCTTCCGGCGGCAAGGCCTTTGGTTTCAAAAAGCAGGGCGGATTGGGCTGGTTGTACGGCGTCGGCATCGTGCTGGGGCTGGTGCTGGTGGTGACCGGCGCCATCATCGCTCTGGGCGACAGTCTGTTTCTGCAGATCGGACTCACGCCCGAGCAATCGCCCGTGGTGGCGGGCATCCTCGCAATCCGCATCTATCATCCCCTCACCTCCATCCTGGTGGGCGTTTACTGGATTGCTCTGGCCGCGTATGCCGCGACCGCCCGTCCCCGCTCCGGCGTCAAAACGGCCTCCCGCACCCTGATCGCCATCATTCTGCTCACCTGGCTGGCGGGCTATGTGAACAACTGGCTGCACGCCCCGGTCACCATGCAGGTCATCCACTTGCTGCTGGCCGATCTCTTCTGGCTGGCCATCGTGTGGCTCAGCGCCGAGACCCTGGCTGTTCTGAAGAAATTCAATAGAGATTGATAGAGATTGATAGAGATTCAGAATCTCCATGAATCTCAATGAATCGCTACCGAATCTCCACGAATCTCAGTTCCTCCGCCCCCGCCACCTGTCAACCGTTGTCGTACGCCCGCCGCGCTTCTTCGGCGATGATGCGGATGCCCGCCTGCACCGTGGCGTCATCCTGGGCGTAGCTGACGCGGATGCACTCGTGGCGGTGTCGCCAGTCATCTTTCAGGCCGGGATAGAAATAATGGCCGGGGACGATGATGACGCCGCGGGCCTTTAGCCGTCGATACAGTTCGGCGCTGCCGATGGGGAGATTGGGGAACCACACCCACAGGAAGAATGCACCCTCGGGCTTGTGGATGCGATAGGGCGCGTCGCCCATGGCCCCGGCGAACCAGTCCAGGGCCTGCCGGGCCTTGCGCAGATAGAATGGCCGGATCACTTCCCGGCTCAGGCGGATGATCTCGCCCGAGCTGGCCATATCCAGGGCGATGCCGGCGCCGATGTTGCCCGGAGCCAGGCTGGCGATGGCGTTCATGCTGGCGATGGCGGCGGTGATGCGGGGGTTGGCGATGACGATGCCGGTGCGCGCGCCTGGCAATCCCAGCTTGGAGAGGCTCAGCAGCAGCACGATGTGCTCATCCCACACCGGCTCGGCCTCGGTGAAGATGATGTTGGGGAAGGGCGTGCCATAAGCGCCGTCGATGATGAAGGGGATGTCATGCTCTCGGGCCAGCGCCGCCAGATGCCGCACCTCCTCATCGGTGAGGACATTGCCGGTGGGATTGGTGGGGCGAGAGATGCAGATAGCGCCGATGTCGTCCCCCACCTGCAACTGCTCGAAATCCACATGATATTTGTAGAGCGCGTCGTCGATGTATTCGATGGTGGGCCGGGCGGAGACGAAGAGGTCGTCGGCGATGCCCGCATCGGCGTAGCCGATATATTCGGGCGTCAGGGGCAGCAGGATGCGCCGGAAGCCGCCATCGGGCGTCTCGCCGCCGAACATGTTGAAGAGATAGAAGAAGGCGGTCTGACTGCCGTTGGTGAGGGCGATGTTCTCCGGTCCCAGATTCCAGCCATATTGCTCCCCCAGCATCGCCGCCAGCGCCTTGCGAAAGTCGAGATCGCCATCGGGCGGGCCATAAGAGCCGATGATGCGGTCGAAGCGGGGCTCATCTCGTAAAATATCATACATGCGTTGGCGCAGCGTCTGCTGCATTTGCGGGATCAGGGCGGGATTGCCGCCGCCCAGCATAATCATGAGCTTATCGCCGTTCAGGGCTTCGCCCAGGTCGTCCATCAGTTGCAGGATGCCCGTCTGGGCCGTGAATTTTTGTCCGAATCTGGAAAATTGCATGGGGATGTGGGATGAGTGCGGGGGTGGGAAAGAACTCACGCCATTTTACATCCAACCCGCCTCCCGCCCAAAAAGATTGGGGTATGTCCTAAGTGGGTTGGAAACGTTCCTGCACATCCGTCCGGCGCACAAAATGCAGTGTACCGTTTTCAGTGTACAGTGTTCAGTGACGGCGCCGCGCCGCCAACGCCCGGCGATGAATCGCTGGGCTGCAAAACAGCGCCGGATGAAATCCGGCTTGGCGGTCGTCTAAAAATAACTTCCCTTTTTACGTCATTTCGACGAGCGAAGCGAGGAGAAATCTCCCTGGTTGCGAGCGTCTATCCTCCCGCAGGGGAAATGATTCCCCGGCGATGGCGTCTGCCGCCTCCGCCTGGGGCTGACAGGCCCAGGCTCATAGCTGAAAGACGATAAAGCGCCTTGATCAAATGCGACGCATCACAGCAACGAAACATTGTAAACTGATTACTGGCTCCACTGAAAAAAGGTCGAGATCAGCAGTGACGATAGAGAAAACAGCGAAAATGGTGGAGTTTCAGCCATATTTTCTTGGCGAAACCCTGATATTTTCCTTTGCGTCCTTGCGACTTGGCGTGAGACAAAGCTTTTTTCAGGCGATCCATTACTGAACACTGCACTTGTGGTGCCGCCGGGAGAAGGCGCATGAACGTCTCCAACTGCAATGGGGCGCGTCCTGAAGATTTGCACATTCCGCCGTGCATCGGCCATAATGCTGCCTATGCGGCGCATCCTCCCCTATGCACTTCTGTTACTGATCCTGCTGCTGGCTGCGGGCCTGCGATTTTACAGGCTGGACGGCCAGAGCTTCTGGGCCGATGAGGGCAATTCGGTGGTTCTGGCCCAAAAACCGGCGGGCGACATCATCCAGGCGGCCGCGGCCGATATTCATCCGCCCGCCTACTATCTGCTGCTGAAGGCCTGGGGCGGGGTTTTCGGTCTGGATGAGAATGGCGCCCGCAGTCTTTCGGCGGTGCTGGGCATTTTCACCGTGTGGGGCGTCTATCTGGCGGGGGCGGCGCTGAAGAACAAGCGCACGGGCCTGCTGGCGGCGCTGCTGGCCGCCATCAATCCTTTTCTGATCTATTACAGCCAGGAGGCCCGCATGTATCAATTGCTGGCCCTGACGGCTGTCTTTGCCGCCTACGCCCTCACTCAATGGTGGC
>JALSPL010000117.1 GCA_026985975.1 Anaerolineae bacterium
TTGCGAGGCATGAGATCGGCGCTGCCCAGCAGGAATTCCTCATCGCCGCCATTGTAGAAATAATAGACCCGGGCGTGTTCCAAAAAGCGCCCGACAATGGAGGTCACTCGAATGCGTTCACTGACGCCGGACACGCCGGGCCGCAGACAACAGATGCCGCGCACCAGCAGGTCCACTTTCACCCCCGCCTGCGAGGCCCGATAGAGGGTCTTGATGCACTTCTTGTCCACCAATTGATTCATCTTCATGATGATGCGGCCGTCGCCATGCGCCTCCTGGCGGGCGATCTCCCGTTCGATGCGTCGGCAGATCTCCTGACGCATCCTGCCCGGGGCCACCAACAGCTTGCGATAGGCGTCCTTGCGGGAATAGCCGGTGAGGGCGTTGAACAGATCGGCCACATCGGCTCCCAGATCGGGATCGGCGGTGAAATAGCCCATATCGGTGTAAACGCGGGCCGTGTTGGCGTTATAATTGCCGGTGCTCATGTGTAGATAGCGCACAATGCGATCATTCTCACGGCGCACCACCATCAGCAATTTGGCGTGGGTTTTCAGGCCGATAAGGCCGTAAACCACATGCACCCCCACCCGCTCCAGCGCCTTGGCCCAGACGATATTGTTTTCCTCATCGAAACGAGCCTTCAGCTCCACCAGCGCCGCCACCTGCTTGCCGTTCTCGCGGGCGCGCATCAGCGCCTTGACCACGGGCGCATTCTTCCCCACCCGATACAGCGTCTGTTTGATGGCCAGCACATTGGGGTCTTCCGCCGCCGCCTCCAGAAACTCCAGCACCGGCGCAAAACTATCGTAGGGATGAAAAAGTAGGATGTTTTGACGGTTGATCACCGAAAAGATGTTTTCACCGGTGGTCAATGACGGGGGAATCGAGGGCGTGAAGGGCGGATCTTTGAGATCGGGCCGCTCAACCTTCAACAATTGCATCAGATCGGACATGCCCACCGGCCCGTCCAGCGTGTAGACCTGATACGGCTGCAGCCGCAGATTCTCGACCAGAATGTCGCGGATGCGCCGGGGCAGATTCTTGTCCACCTCCAGCCGCACCACCTTGCCGAAGAAGCGGGACTCCACCCCCTGCTCGATGGCGGCCAGCAGGTCGGCGGCCTCATCCTCCTCGATTTCGATATCGGCGTCGCGGGTGACGCGGAAGGGATACGCGGCTTTCACCTCCAGGCCCGGGAAGAGATCATCCAGATTATTCCAGATGACCTCCTCCACCCACACGAAATTATCCGCCTTGACGTCCGTCAGGGGCAGCCCCTCGAAGATATCCGCCCGCTCTTCACTGGGAATGCGCAATAATCTCGGAAAAACGCCGGGCACCTTGACGCGGGCGAAACGCTCGCCATGTTCGGGATCGGAAACCACCACCGCCAGATTCAGGCTGAGATTGGAGATGTGAGGAAAGGGATGACCGGGATCGAAAGCCAGCGGCGTGAGCGTCGGAAATATCTCATCCCGAAAAAAATGTCGCAAAAGGCGGCGTTGTTTCTTCTTGAGCCCATCGTAGGGCAAAATGCGAATGCCCGCGGCCATCAACCGGGGAAGCAAATCCCGCCAGGTCCGCCGATGCTCCGCCAACATGGGTTCGAGGGTGCGACGGATGGCCACCAATTGCTCGGCGGGCGTCATGCCGTCGGCGGAAGTCTCCAGAATGCCGGATTCCAACTGCTCGCGCAAACCGGAGACGCGAATCATGAAGAACTCGTCCAGGTTATTGGAGAATATGGCCAGAAACTTCACCCGCTCCAGCAGGGGATGGCTGTCGTCCCGGGCTTCTTCCAATACCCGGCGATTGAACGCCAGCCAGCTCAATTCCCGGTTAATGTACAATTCAGGATCATCCAGCGCCGACTCCCCATGCTCCGTTTCGCTCTGAACGCCCAGCATGTGCACATGGCGATAAGGCTGAGCCTCGACGTCACCGCCGCTGGACGCGGTCGTCGCGTTATCATCAAGGGCGCGTTTGCGGGCCACGCCGATGCTGACATCGCCCGTTGCTGCTGAGAAGGAGACAGGCGGGGTGCTTTCTTCCATGAAGACATCCTTTTGCAGAAATGAGTGTAGAGCTTATGTACTGGACTCTGGCGTTTTTGATTTTGACGCGAATTGACACGAATTATACGAAAAAAGAAGAGAAAAATTCGATAAATTTGCTTAATTCGTGTCAAAAAATGACTTGAAAAGCAGCCAAAATGATTTTCGCCAGACTCCAGTAAAAAACCAGGCGGCGGCCTGCCGAATACTGATTACTGATATGCTATTTCCTCGCGGAGTTTCTGATGAAAAATCATTCGCCGATCTCGATCCAACGTTTTCTGAAACCACTCTACCGTTTTTTTCTGATGGATTTGCTGGTGGACAGGCAGGCCCGCCCGGTGCTGATTTACGCATTCGTGCTCATTGCCGCCGGTGCGGGTCTCTTCCACTGGATTGAGAAATGGGGATGGCTGGATTCAGTTTATTACACTGTCGTCACCATCACGACCATCGGTTTTGGCGATCTGACGCCCAAAACAAGCCTTGGCAAGATCGTTACGATTTTCTATGCACTCAACGGCATCGCCCTGCTGTTGATGCTGTTTGATCAGATTCGGCGCATTCGGGCCCGCGAGTATGCCGAAACCAGCGGCCCGATCGCCGCTCAGATCAAGAAGGAACGCAGGTCGGGCGAGGCGTAAAATCATGCATTCGATTGCCAAAGAGGAGGCCCGGACGCTGATCTCGGCCCGGGGCGGCGAGCTGCTGGCCCTGATGCAGCGGGCCGCGGCGGTGCGGGATGAGGCCTGGGGCCGCACCGTCACCTATTCCCGCAAGGTGTTCATCCCTCTCACCAATTTGTGCCGGGATAAATGCGCCTATTGCACCTTCGCCCGCGCCCCCGGCGATCCCCGGGCCCGCACCCTCACGCCCGCCGAGGTGCTGCAAATTGCCCGCGCCGGCCAGCAGGCTGGCTGCAAGGAGGCGCTGTTCTCATTGGGCGAGCGCCCGGAGCTGGCCCACGCCGCGGCCCGGGAGCAGTTGGCCGCGCTGGGTTACGAGAGCACGGTCGATTATCTGGCGGCCATGACGCGGCTGGTGTTCGAGGAGACGGGCCTGCTGCCCCATCCCAACCCCGGCGCGCTCTACGAAGCGGAATGGCGCAAGCTGCGGCCCTGGGCGGGCAGCATGGGCATGATGCTGGAAAACATCAGCGAACGGCTGCTGGAAAAAGGCCAGGCCCATTTCGGCTGCCCCGACAAAGCCCCGGCCCGACGTCTGGCCGCGCTGGAGGCGGCGGGGCGGCTGCGCATCCCCTTCACCACCGGCATCCTCATCGGCATCGGCGAGACGCCCGCGGAGCGGGTGGACAGCCTCTTGGCCATCGCCGAGGTGCATCGCCGTTATGGACACATCCAGGAGGTCATCATCCAGAACTTCCGGCGCAAGCCCGACATCCGCTTTCGGGCCCATGATGAGCCCGGCGCCCTGGAGATGGCCCGCACCATCGCCGTAGCCCGCCTGATCCTGCCGCCCGAGATCAGCCTGCAAGCCCCGCCCAACCTCACGCCCGACGCGTACGGGCTTTATTTGCTGGCCGGGATCAATGATTGGGGCGGGATTTCGCCCGTCACCCGGGATCACATCAACCCCGAAGCGCCCTGGCCCGCCATCGCCGAACTGGCCGCGGTCAGCGCCGACGCCGGTTTCGAGCTGCGCGAGCGGCTCTCGATCTATCCCCGCTTCATCTCGTCCGCCTGGCTGCCGGGCCCGGTGCTGGAACGGGCGCAAAAATTTGATCTCACGCAGAGGCGCGAAAGAGCAAAGGGAGAGAAGGGGACAAAGTAAGAGGAAAGATGAAACGCAGAAAAAGACGTAAAGTTTGTTAACGCAGATAAGGTCAGAAAAAATCGAGAATGCTCCCAGGCTGATATGTCATTCGCCGATGGCCGTATGCGCCTAATCCGCACGTTCGGCGCGCTCTTCCGATCTTGCAAAATCCCCTCGCCCGGGTCAAAATAGCACATTCTCCGCTGCACACTGCACACTGCTCACTGGAAACCGCCATGCCCGACACCTTATCACCCCTCTCCCTCGCCCGCATCACCCCCGCCACTCGCGCCATCCTCGAAAAAGCGCTGGCAGACCGCGACATCACCCAATCGGAAGCCGAAACGCTGTTCCGGGCCCGCGGCCGCGACGTTCCTGCCATCGCCGCCGCGGCCGATGCGCTGCGCCAACGCCAGGTGGGGGATCGGGTCACCTTTGTGCAGACCCGCAACATCAACTTCACCAACATCTGCTACACCGGCTGCACCTTTTG
>JALSPL010000118.1 GCA_026985975.1 Anaerolineae bacterium
AGAACGCCTGTTGCCTTTTGTCTTCGTAGGCCCGGCCATGGCGATTCTGACATGGTACCTGGCGTTGCCTGTTTATCGCACTTTCTGGCTCAGTCTGTTTGGCCGGGATGGCTTTGCATCAGGTTTTTCGCCATTCAAGCCGTGGACATGGCCTGCGGGCGTGCATAGCAGTGAATTCGTCGGTCTGGCCAACTACATCACAACCTTTACACAGGACATCTTTCAGATCGCCATTCGCAACAATTTGATGTGGATTGTCTTCGGCAGCACATTCTCGGTGGGATTTGGGTTGTTGGTGGCCACCTTGGCGGATCGTAGCAAATTCGAGCGCGTATCGAAATCCCTCATCTTCTTACCCATGGCCATCTCTTTCGTCGGCGCCGGCGTCATCTGGCGATTCATGTACGTGGTCAGACCCCAAAATCAGCCGCAAATTGGCTTGCTCAACGCCATCACCGTGGCTTTGGGCGGTACGCCTCATCCCTGGGACAAATGGGTGGACATCGCTCCCTGGAATAACCTTTTTCTGATCATCATCGTGGTCTGGCTGCAAGCAGGATTCGCAATGGTGCTCTTTTCCGCTGCCCTGAAAGGCATCCCCGAAGAATTGATAGAGGCGGGACGCATTGACGGGGCCAATGAATTGCAGATATTTTTTCGTATCATGATCCCATCGATCATGGGGACTATTATTACAACCTGGACGACGATCATCATCTTCACGCTAAAAATCTTTGATGTGGTTTGGGTGATGACGGGAGGGCAGTACGGAACGCATGTTATCGCTACGCTGTTCTATCGCCAATCGTTCACGGCCAGAAATGCGGGCGCAGGTTCGGCCATTGCTATCGTTTTGCTCCTGGCCGTTATTCCTGTCATGATTTACAACCTCAGACAGTTCAGAGATCAGGAGGCCTTCTAAATGAAAAAGCAGCAAAGATTCGGCAGCCTGCTCATTAACGGGACGCTTGTGCTTCTTGTTCTTCTGTGGAGTGTGCCTACATTTGGTCTTTTCGTTTCTTCATTTCGCGCGCGAGAGGATATTCAAACTTCGGGATGGTGGACGGTTTTTCCCCATCGGGAATGGAAAAAGACCAAAACAATCGATATCAAAGAACTTAATCTGGACCCGAATTCCATCATGAAAATCGAGGGCGTTGAGGGCGATTTCAAACAGTTCCGAAAAGGCGTCGAAAAGGGTGACAAACGTATACAATGGGTCGGAAACAAGCGTTTGGGGCGGATTGAGGTGCAGGAGCGCGTTTGGACGGTGAATTGGAACTTCACGCTCGATAATTACAAACAGGTGCTCTTGGGACGGGAAACGGAAATAACAACTTCAAGCGGTGAGACCGAAACCATACCGGGACAAGATATGTCGCAGGCTTTTCTCAACAGCCTGACCGTGAGCATTCCCGCCACCATCATCCCCATCCTGATTGCGGCGTTTGCCGCGTATGCTTTCGCCTGGATGAATTTCCCCGCCCGTCGACTCATGTTTATCTTGGTGGTGGGGCTACTGGTCGTTCCTCTGCAGATTGCCCTTGTTCCTATCTTGAGCGATTACAACAAATTGGGTTTGAATGGCACTTTTCTGGGAATATGGCTGGCCCACACCGGTTTTGGATTGGCTTTGGCGATCTATCTGCTGTATAACTATATCAGCACTTTGCCACGCGAAATGCTGGAATCAGCCTTTATCGATGGCGCCTCTCATTTCACCGTCTTCACGCGTTTGGTGCTCCCATTGTCTGTCTCCGCTTTGGCCTCCTTCGCCATCTTCCAGTTCCTTTGGGTCTGGAATGATTATCTTGTCGCTTTGGTATTTCTCGGGAATGATCCCACCAACAAAGTTGTGACGCAACGTTTGGCGGATATGACCGGCACGTTCGGTAACGCCTGGCATATTTTAACTGCCGGAGCCTTTGTCACCATGATCTTACCGTTAATTGTTTTCATCAGCTTACAACGCTATTTTGTACGCGGTCTGCTCGCCGGTTCTGTAAAAGGGTAAACAATGACGACATCATGGTGGCAAACTGCGGTTTTCTATCAACTCTATTTGCGCAGTTTCAGCGACGCCAATGGTGATGGCATCGGTGATCTGCCCGGCATCATTGCCCGCTTGGATTACCTTCAGGATCTGGGGATTACCGCCCTTTGGCTCTCACCACATTATCCATCGCCTCGGGTGGACGACGGTTACGATGTCTCTGATTTTTACGATGTTCACCCCGAATATGGAGACGTCGAGGATTTCAAAGCATTGATCGCCGCCGCTCATGCCCGCAATATCCGCGTTCTGGCTGATCTCATCCCCAATCACACATCCGATCAGCATCCCTGGTTTCAGGCTTCCCGTCTTCGTCAGGCGCCGTATGACGATTTCTATGTGTGGAGTGATGACGATCAGAGATATAAGGATGCGCGGATTATCTTCCTGGACACCGAGACTTCAAACTGGGCCTGGGACGAGGTGCGGGGACAATACTACTGGCATCGGTTCTATCGACAACAACCCGATCTGAATTACGATAATCCCCAAGTGCAGGAAGCGATGCTGGATGTGATGCGCTTTTGGCTGGATTTGGGATTGGACGGCTTTCGGGTGGACGCTGTGCCCTATCTGTTTGAACGTGAGGGTACAAATTGTGAAAATCTCCCCGAGACCCATGCTTTTTTGAAACGAATGCGGGCCATGATGCAGGCGGAATATCCACATGCCGTGATGATGAGCGAGGCCAATCAACCACCCCAAGAAACGATGCGTTATTTCGGCGGTCAGCCGGGCCGTCCCGACATCCCTGGCGATGAATTCCACATGTGCCTCCATTTTCCGCTGATGCCGCGGCTGTTTATGGCTTTGGCGCGGGCTGATCGCACGCCCATCGTCGATATCCTGCACGCCACGTCTCCCATCCCTGCGAATTGTCAGTGGGCCACCTTTTTGCGAAATCATGATGAGCTAACTTTGGAGATGGTCACGCCGGAGGAGCGACAATGCCTGTGGGATTGGTATGCGCCCGAGCCTCGCATGCGCCTGAATCTGGGAATTCGCCGTCGTTTGGCTCCCCTGTTGGGCAATGACCGTCGCAAGATTGAGCTCATGTTTTCGCTGCTCTTTTCTTTGCCCGGCGCCCCCGTTATCTACTATGGTGACGAGATCGGCATGGGAGACAACATCGAACTGCCCGATCGCAACGGCGTGCGCACTCCCATGCAGTGGAACGATAGCGCCAACGCAGGCTTTTCCACCGCATTCGATCTGCCGACGCCGGTCATCGACGACCCGGTTTATGGCTATCATCGGGTGAATGTGGCGGCGCAGCTCGCGGATGCCAGCTCCCTGCTCCATCGCATTCGTCGTTTCATTCGCATCGCCCGCGAACACCCCGCACTGGCCGCGGGCGAGCTGACCCTGCTCGACACGCCTCACCCGGCGTTGTTGGCTTTTTATCGCACGATGGGCGAGGAGCGCATCCTGTGTCTGCATAACCTGGGCGATGAGCCCCTGCGCTTTTCGGTTCCGGCCGCCACAGACTTGCTCGCCGATCAGCATCTTCCTGCGGGCGAGCGCCATCTTTCACCCTACGCCTATCACTGGTTGAAATGCTGATGCACATCGCCTTTCTCAACCCCCAGGGGAATTTTGACCCCAACGACAGCTACTGGACTCAGCATCCCGACTTTGGGGGACAACTGGTGTATGTGAAAGAAGTGGCCCTGGCCCTGGCCCGCGTCGGTCATAAAGTCGATATTCTCACCCGTCAAATCATAGACCCAGCCTGGCCCGAATTCGCCGCGCCGCTGGACGCTTATCCTGGCGTCGACAACCTGCGTATCCTTCGCCTTCCCTGCGGCCCGTCCGGGTTTCTGCGCAAAGAGGACTTGTGGCCCTGGCTGGGCGTGGAATGGGTTCCCAATATCCTGCGCCATTACCGGGCCGAAGGCGGCTTCCCCGACGTCTTCACCGCCCACTATGCAGATGGCGGGCTCAGCGCCGCCTTGCTCCAGGGGCAGATGGATATTCCCTTCACCTTCACCGCACACTCGCTGGGCGCACAAAAGATGGACAAACTGGGAGCGACGCCAGCAAATATCGAGGAGCTGGACGCCCGTTTTCACTTTCGCCAGCGCCTTGCGGCCGAGCGCGTGGCCATGAAGCGCGCCGGGCTCATTATCACCAGCACCCGGCAGGAGCGCATGATGCAATATGGGCATCGGGCCTATCGGGGGTCGGTCGACGTGGCCGACGACAACAAATTTGCCGTAATTCCCCCTGGCGTCAATT
>JALSPL010000119.1 GCA_026985975.1 Anaerolineae bacterium
TTTCTTTGCGCCTTTGTGGCTTTGCGTGAGATAAAAATTTTTTTCAGGCGATCCAGTAAGCAGTGAGCAGTAATCAGTTCAGATAGTCTTCCAGGGCGAAGAGTTTTTGCAGGGCCTGGGCGTAGGGTTCGGCGTTGCCCTGAGCCGCCTGGGCCTTGAGTTGCAGGGTAGGTTCGTGCAGAAGTTTGTTGACCAGGCGGTGCACCATCCGCGACATCTGCTCGGCCACGGCGGGATCGTCGGTGGTGAGCTTGCGCAAGGCCTGGTCTAACTCGGCCTGGGCCAGATCGTTGGCTCGGCGGCGCATCCCCACCAGCACGGGCAGCACCTGGCGTTGATTCAACCAGGCCATGTAGTCACTGACAGATTGATCGATCATAGTCTCGACCTGGGGGATGGCGGCCTGACGCTGAGCCAGATTGTGCTGCACCACTTGCTGGATGTCATCCAATACGAAGAGCTTGACGGCAGGATGATCGGTCACTGCCGGATCTACGCCCCTGGGCACGCCCAGGTCCACCAAGAGCAGCGGTGTGGCGCGGGCGGGGAGCATGTCTGCCGTAACGAGATAGCCGGGCGCAGTGGCGGCGACGATGACGGCGTCGGCCCAGGCCAGGGTTTCGGGCAGGGAATCCAGAGGGTGCGCCGCAGCACCGATTTTCTCGGCCAGGGTCTCGGCGCGCGAGATGGTGCGGTTGAGGATGCGGATGTCGGCGTCGCTGACTTCTGCTGCGTGCTTGGCCACCAGCGCCCCCATCTCCCCAGCGCCGACAATGACCAGACGGCGGCTTTGGCTTAGCGCCGCATGTCCCGCCACCCAGCGCATGGCCACCGAGCCGATGGAAGTGGCGTTGCGGCTGATGGCGGTTTCGGTGCGGGCGCGCTTGCCCAGGGCGATGGCGTCGCGGAAGAGTTCCGCCAGTTGTGGGCCGATGCTATGCACCTCCAGCCCCTGTTCATAGGCGGCGCGCACCTGGCCCAAAATCTGCGGTTCGCCCAGCACCATGGAATCCAGGCCCGCGGCCACCCGCATCAAGTGCGTCGCGGCGTCCTGATCGCGCAGGTCATACAGATAGCCGTTCAGCCGTCCGTCGGGGAAACCGGTATGTGACCTGAGAAAGTCCCGAAGTCTGGCAACAGCCTCCGTTTCCTCCTGCGCAGTCAGATACCACTCGGTGCGATTGCAGGTGGAAAGTACGGCTATTTCGTCGATCTCCGGTCGCGAAACCAGGAAGGACAGGGCGTTCTTGGCGTCCACCCCCTCGATGGCGAAAGCCTCTCGGGCGGCGAGCGGGGTGGAGCGATGGTTGAGTCCGATGCAGAGAATGGGCATAGTGCGGTGGCGTGACGCTGCAAACTCTCGGTGATAAGGTTGATAAAACTTACAGATTTCTAAGTAAACCTTAGCATATCTGTAAGCGATTATCCAAATCCGGACTCAGAAAAAGCACATGACTTTTCGGGTTTTCAGGTTAAGAGATGATTAGAAGTTCCCCGGCATGAAAATAGATCATCGTCCCCACCCTTCCGAGCCGGATTACTCATCGGCTGGTAAATCGTCTGCGGCCACCGGCGGATTGGCTCCTCCTTCAGTTCTTTCCTCACTCCGCTACGGGTGGGGGAGGAATAAGGGACGAAACTAGACGAAAGGACGAAGATTGACGAAGAAAATCGTCCATTTTCGTCTATCTTCGTCTATATTCGTCTCCACGAGAGAAATTATCCGTAGCAATCTGGGTAAAACTGCGTTCAAAGCAAAAAACGCCAGTGTCCAGTTCTATTTACGGAGCGGGTATTCGAAAGTGCGTCCCGGTGTGATTTTGCCCAAAATGGCGGGATGGCGGGCGCCGGTGCAGGGTGGCAGATTGCCCGGTCTGCCGTGGATGGTTTCGTAGGCCAGCACCGCGAAGGCGATGGCTTCTTTGGCGTCCGCGGGCAGGCCCAGCGCGTCGGAAGCAAGCACCCGGGCGGGAGCCAACCGCTGGCGCAACATGGCCATCAGCGTCGGATTCAAGGCTCCTCCGCCCGAGACGATGACCTCATCGGGGAAGACGGGCAGAAAACGGCGATAGGCCTCGGCGATGCTGGCCGCGGTGAATGCGGTGAGGGTGGCGACGAGATCAGGACCATCGACGCCCCGGGCCTGGGCCTGCTCCCACAGCATTGCCGCGAATTCCGCGCCAAATTGCTCGCGGCCCGCGGTTTTGGGCGGCGCTTTTTGCAGGTAAGGATGCGCCAAGAGCTCGGCCAGCCAGGCTTCATGCACCCGCCCTTGCTCGGCCAGCCGCCCGTCTTTATCATAGGTTTGGACGCCGCCGATGATGTGGGCCACCGCAGCGTCGATGAGCATGTTGCCCGGGCCGGTGTCGAAGGAAATGGGGTGATGGGGTGTGTTTTCCGCAGGGAGAAAGGTGACATTGCCGATGCCGCCGATATTTTGCACCGCCCGATGGCGCTGCGGATGCCGCAACAGCAGCCAATCCACATAGCTGACCAGAGGCGCGCCCTGGCCCCCGGCCGCCACATCGGCCACCCGAAAATCAGCCACGGTGGTGACGCCCGTGCGTTCGGCGATGACCGCGGCTTCGCCGATTTGCAGGGTGGAAGGGGTTTCAGCGTCGTCTCCCACCTGATGGTAGATGGTCTGACCATGAGAGCCGATGAGGTCGATATCAGCGGGTGCGAGGCCCGCTTCGGCCACGGCCTGTAACGCGGCCGCGGCAAACCATTCGCCCAAGCGGAAGTTCATGGCGCAGATGGCATCGACGCGGCTGGTTTCGGGAGAAAAAAGCCTGAAGATGGCCTGTCGCTGTTCGGGTGTGAAGGATATGGTGGCGAAATGGCGCAGCCGGTGGGAAAGATGAGGGGGCGCGCCAGTGATTTCGACAATGGCGGCGTCGACGCCATCCACCGATGTGCCAGACATGAGGCCGAGGACAATCATAAGTTGGAGGATGTTGGACTTTTGCTTAAAATAGGATTATGAGCGAATCGACGCCAATTCGACCGATGACCGCGGCCGATGTGGAGGCTTGCGCCCGCATCATGGCCGAAAATCCGTTGTGGCAGCGCTATGGCGTGACGCTGGCAAGCGCCCGCAAGCGCCTGAACGCGGGATTGGACGCGAACGCGTCGATCTTTGTGGCGGAAATCGGAGGCGAGGTCGCTGGTTTTGTGTGGTGCGTGGTGCGAGGGGCGTTCGATCGCAGCGGCTACATCCCGCTCATCGGCGTGCATCCTGGCATGACGGGGCGTGGCGTGGGGGATGCCCTGATGGATGCGGCCGAGTCTTTTTTGGGGCAAAGCTCGCCCGATATTTTTTTGACGGTCTCCGATTTTAACACGGGAGCCCAACGTTTTTATCAGCGACGAGGTTTTATCCAGGTGGGTGAACTGCCCGATTACGTGTTGGAGGGGGTGACTGAGTTGATTTACTGGAAGCGATTACGTCGGAAATGAATGAGTCATCCGATGTCCATGACGTTGAAATCGGTGGTTAGAGAAGAATCAGTGGTGATTCAGTGACGATAGAGAATCTCGATGAATCTCAATGAATCTCAAGCATCTATTTTAACGCCGCAGCCGCGGATCGAAGACATCGCGCAGGCCGTCACCGAAGAGATTGAAGCCCAGCACGCCCAGCATGATGGCCAGGCCCGGGAAGATGGCCAGCCACGGGGCCAACTCCAGCATCATACGGCTATCGCTGAGCATGCTGCCCCAGGAGGGCTCGGGCGGCTGCGCGCCCAGGCCCAGATAGCTGAGGCCCGCCTCGGTGAGAATCGCCCACGAAAGAGCCAGGCTCACTTGCACGATGAGGGGCGCAGTGATATTGGGCAGGATGTGTTTGCGCAGGATATAGGTGGGACGGGAGCCAATGCTGCGGGCCGCGACCACGAATTCGGTGGATTTGACCGAGAGGGTGGGGCCGCGGGCCACCCGCGCGAAAATGGGTGTGTACACGATGGCGATGGCCAGAATCGTGTTGCGTATGCCCGGTCCCAACGCGGCCACAATGGCCAGGGCCAGCAGGATGGCCGGAAAGGCAAAGAAAACGTCCATGATTCGCATGACGATGTTGTCGAATTCGCCGCCGATATATCCCGCCAGTGCGCCAATGGCGATTCCGATGACGCTGGCCAGAAAAACGGAGGATATCCCCACCTTCAACGAATTGGTCGCTCCCCGCAAAATGCGACTAAACACGTCCCGGCCAAACTCGTCGGTGCCCATGATGTATTGCTTGCTGGGCGGTTGCAGCATATCCTGCACATGCTGTTCGTCAGGCG
>JALSPL010000120.1 GCA_026985975.1 Anaerolineae bacterium
GTTGGCCCGACAATGCACGCAGGCGTAAGCGCAGGCCCGGGTCACCTCCCAGGCGATGGTGAAGGGAGCTTGATCGAAATCCGCGTGCACCATGCGGCGGTCGTGGTAAGAGCGTTCGGAGGAGGCGGAGGGGGTGAGGTTGGGCATGGGGAATGGGAATAGGATTGGGAGTGGGATGAATGGAGATTCAGTGGAGATTCAATTGAGATTCGATTGAGATTCGATTGAGATTCCATAGAGATTTGATGGAGATTGGTCGTTAATCTCTATGAATCTCTACCAATCTCTACCAATCTCCACCAATCTCCACCGAATCTCTACGACTTACCAAGCATCTGCGCTGCATCCACGGCGAAATAGGTGAGGATGAGGTCCGCGCCCGCTCGCTTAATCGCCAGCAGGCTTTCCAGCATGACGCGGGGCTCGTCGATCCAGCCATTGGCCGCGGCGGCTTTGATCATGGCGTATTCGCCCGAGACCTGGTACGCGGCCAGGGGCAGGGCGACATCGGTCTTGAGCCGGGCCAGGATATCGAGATAGAAGCTGGCGGGCTTGACCATGATGATGTCTGCGCCCTCGGCGATATCGATGGCGACTTCGCGCAGGGCCTCGCGGGCGTTGGCCGGGTCCATCTGATATTGGCTGCGGTCGCCAAAGCTGGGCGGACTTTCGGCCGCGTCGCGAAAGGGGCCATAAAGGGCGCTGGCGTATTTGGCCGCGTAGCTCATAATGGGGATGTGCCCGAATCCAGCCCCATCCAGGCCCGCGCGGATGGCCGCCACCATGCCATCCATCATGCCGCTGGGCGCGATGATGTCGGCTCCGGCCCGGGCGTGCACCACCGCGGTCTTGCTCAGATAATCCAGCGTGGGGTCGTTGAGCACATAGCCCACGGGCAGGTGCGGATCGAATTCGGGCGTTTCGGGCGTATTGATGATGCCGCAGTGGCCGTGATCGGTGTATTCGCACATACACAAATCGGAAATGATCACCATCTCGGGCAAAGTGCGCTTAAGCGCACTTATCGCCTGGGGGATGATGCCGTGAGGATCGTAATTTTCGCTGCCGTGGGGATCTTTGTGCGCGGGGATGCCAAAGAGGATGACGGCGCGCACGCCCAAATCCCAGGCCCGCTGCGCTTCCTCGATCATCGTATCGATGGATAGCTGGAACTGGCCGGGCATGGAGGGAATGGGACGGCGGACGCCCTGGCCATGACGCACGAAAAGCGGGTAGATAAAGTTCTCGGGCCGCAGATGCGTTTCTCGCACCATCTGACGCATGGCGGGCGAAAGGCGCAGGCGCCGCGGGCGGGCGGTGGGGTGGGTGAGTTGTGGAAACATGGGCAGTTGACGACAGTAAACAGTAAGCAGTGAACAGTAAGCGGGTTGAGCGCCTGCCAGTACGGGGTTGATAAAAGGGACGTTATGGGATATGATGGATGCACCCTTACATTTTCCGCTCACAAGGATGACTCTTATGAAGAAGCTTCTCGTTGTTCTGGCGTTATTTCTGGCGCTGACGTTGACGCTTGCCGCCTGCGGCGGGGCCAGTGATAAGTTGCAGGAGAAGGCAGCAGAAAAGGTGGCGGAAAAATTGATCGAACAGGCTGGAGATGTTCAGGATGTGAATATCGATCTAGATAATAATTCTGTGTCAGTAACCGATGACGAGGGGAATAATATGGCGGTCGAGGGCGGTGATAAGGTCGATCTCAAGACCTTTTCGGCGGTGGGATATGAAATCACGTTGCCCAAAGGCGTGAACGGCGGCGAAGTGACCCGATTTACCGATGATCAGGACAAGGAAACCGGCGTCACAGGCAGCTTTACCACCGATGGAGCGCTGAGTCGTCAGGAGCTTTTTCAGACGCTGGATAAGGCGCTGACCGCTCAGGGACTGAAATTCGTCAATCCTCTGGATCCAGAGGTGACCGAACCGGATTTCTCCGATCCGCAACCTGGCATGCAATTCCTGTATCAGGATGGCCGGGGCGTCTCCTTTTTCTTTGCCAGCTATGACGACAATCAGTTCATTTTGTCTGGATTTGAGGAGTGATGGGAGGGATATTTGATAGAGATTCGTCGAGATTTTGGAGTGATGTGAATCTCAACCGAATCTCGATGAATCCCAACTGAATCTCTCTTTCAGCGCCTCCACCAGGCCCGCTGCGGTGTACGTCTCGGGCACGATGTCCACGGGCAGGCCCGCGTTTCGGGCCGCGTCCGCGGTCACCGGGCCGATGCAGGCGATGGTCACGCCGGCCAGGGCCTCTGGCCCCAAACCGGCTTCTTGTTCCAGGCGACGCAGCGTGTTGCGCACGGTGGAGGGGCTGGTGAAGGTGATGGCGTTCACCTGGCCCGCGCCCAAGGCTGCGGGCAGATCATCGCCGCCGTGGCCGATGACGGTTTCGTAGGCGGTGACCACATCCACCTGCACGCCGCGAGCCCGCAGGCCATCGGGCAGCACGTCCCGTGCTTTGGCGGCCCGGGGCAGCAATGCCCGTTGGCCCGCAGTCAGGGGCAGCGCCGCCAGCAGGCTCTCGCCTACAGCTTTGGGCGGCGTCAGCGCCACATCTAGCCCCAGCCGCTGGCGCACAGCCCGAGCCGTAGCCGGGCCCACCGCAGCGATGCGCGGGCCTTGCAGCGCGTCTGCAGGCATGTTCAGCGCGGTCAGCCGCTGGGCCAGCGCCTCCACCGCGTTGGCGCTGGTGAGGATCAGCCAGTCGTAGGCGCGGGCGTTGCGCAGGGCTGCGTCCAGCGCGCGGGCATCCGCAGGAGGCTGAATGGCGATGGCGGGATAGAGCAGGGTGCGGAAGCCCGCTGCCCCCAACAGCGACTGCATCTCGCCTGCCTGATGCGTGGCTCGGGTGATGACGATGGTGGGGGGCATGGCTGTTTTCAGTAATCAGTGAGCAGTAAGCAGTTTACAGTGTTCGGTCGTGGCGGCCTCCAACTGAAGCGTGCTTTGGGCTCAGGCCCGTTTGGCAAAGGATAAGATGCGGGCAAAAGTCAAAAAGGAGCGCAATCGCCAATAATCTCGACGAATCTCAATCGAATCTCTACGAATCTCCAAGCATTTGCATCGCACCTTGGGCCAACGCCTCCTCGGCCAACTGCTGGCCCAGGGCGACCGGGGCCTCGCCCTCGCCCGCCACGCGCAGGATCCGCTTCCCATCCGGGGATGCGACCAGCCCGCGCAGATGCAGGCTCGCGCCTGACGCTTGCGCATACGCGGCCACAGGGATGGAACAGCCGCCACCCAACCCGGCCAGGAACGCCCGCTCGGCCTGGGCAGCGGCCCGCGCGGCGGGGTCTTCCACCGCGGCCAGCAGGCCCAGCGTGCGTTCATCATCGGCCCGACATTGCACGCCCAACACGCCCTGGCCCGGCGCCGGCAGCATCAGCTCCAGAGGCAGATATTGGGTGATGGCGTCGGTCAGGCCCAGACGCGTCACCCCGGCCGCAGCCAGGACTACCGCATCGTACTGGCCCTCGCGGGCCTTGCGGATGCGGGTGTCCACATTGCCGCGGATGGATTTGATCACGAGATCGGGGCGATAGGCCAGGAGCTGGGCCCCTCGCCGGGGGCTGGATGTGCCCACCATCGCGCCCGCGGGCAGCTCATCCAGCGTGCGTCCCGCCGGGCAGATGAGCACGTCCCGCACATCGGCGCGGGCGGGTGTGAGGCCGATGGTGAGACCGGGCGCGTCTTCCACCGGCAAATCTTTCAGGGAATGCACGGCCGCGTCCACCCGGCCCTGGCGCAGCGCTGCCTCCAGCTCGGCGGTGAAAAGCCCCTTGCCGCCGATGACGGGCAGGGGCTTATCGAGGACGCGATCGCCTTTGGTGACGATGACTTCGATGCGGATGTCCAGATGGGGGTGGGCGCGGCGCAGCAGGTCGGCGACGTAATTGGTCTGCCAGCGGGCCAGGGCGGAGGGACGGGTGGCGAAGATGAGAGGCATGTCAGTAAGCAGTAATCAGTAAGCAGTAATCAGTGGGCAGTAATGGCTCCACTGAAAAAGGTCGGAATCAGCAACAGCAGTCGAGGAAACAGCAAAAATGATGGGGTTTCAGCTATATTTTCTTGGCGAAACCTTGATATTTCCCTTTGCGTCCTTGCGACTTGGCGTGAGATAAAAATTTTTTTCAGGCGATCCAGTAAGCAGTGAGCAGTAATCAGTTCAGATAGTCTTCCAGGGCGAAGAGTTTTTGCAGGGCCTGGGCGTAGGGTTCGGCGTTGCCCTGAGCCGCC
>JALSPL010000121.1 GCA_026985975.1 Anaerolineae bacterium
CCAAGCGCTAAAAATCAAGGCCCAGGATTGGGGATTAGGATTAGAGCTGGGATTGGGGACGCGGGCGCATGCCGCCTTGCTCCTCCGCTCCCATTCCCAATCCTAATCCTATTCCTATTCCTATTCCTATTCCTATTCTTACAAGCTTTTCCAAGACGTCGGGCTATTGCGGCCCGGCGTCTTTTTGTTTGGTGGATGCGGTCGCGTCATTGCGGCATGCAAAGCATTTGGGCTGTGACGTCGGGGAATTCGCTATTGGCTGGCGTTTTGATGATGCACCAGGGGCGTGAACTGCTGATGTAAGGTTTCTTGCGGGACGCGAGGGTGCCTTTCGAAGAATTTCCAAACCTCTGACGTCATCTCGATATCATGATTTTGTTTTCCGAAATACCGTTCATACAGCCATGAATAGCGTTCTGCGATGCTGGGCGCTGCATGTCCGCCGCCAATCACTTTATACAGGATGACTTCAGTGTTTTCTTTGCCCCGGGGATATGTGTATCTCACAACATGGCTTTGGTCTGTTTTGCTGATATCAGGGAAATGATACGTCCGGGGGGATTTGTCGGTATGATTCAATGTGGTCCAGATATGCACTGATTCTTCGGTGGAGAAAACTGTGCCGTAATCAGGGTTGGGCGGATTTGAGATGACGCCGCCGTTGTAGGGCAAGTGATTGTCCTTATCGCCGTTCATGAATAAAATCGAAACGGCATGTGTCGGAGCCCCGCATTCGGTTTGATCGGGCATGGCCGCTGCTATGGCCGCCACTGCTGCAATTCTATCGTAAAGCGCCACTGCAAGCCGCAACGCCATGATTCCGCCATTGGATGTGCCAGAAGCATAGATGCGATTTGGGTCGATGTGATAAGTCGAGGAGACATCATCGATCAATGCGGAGATGAATTGGACGTCATCTGCAGTTGAGCTGACGCTGGCGTTGGCCCGACAGTCATTCCAGGTGGGCGAACCATAGGCGCCGTCAAGCCCCTCGGGATAAACCACGATAAATTTTTTGGCGTCGGCCAGAGGCATCCACAACTTGTAGGGCGTTTTATGACCGCTTTCGCCGGTCATGTCTTCGATGTATACGCCGCCGCCATGCAGCTCGAAAACCAGCGGGCGGGCCGACTCACCCAACGCTGGCGGGATGTAAATGGCGTATCTTCTGTCTTTTCCGTTTATCGTGATATGTTTTGTGAGAAGATGACCCTGGGCGCGGGGCGGGGAGGGGTTCGTAGAATCGGTGGCGGTTGACATACGAGCCCTGAATCCTGCGGCTTTCTGACAGCCTGCGATCTTGAAAGCCGCCAGCAGCGCCAACGTAGCCAGAAAGATCGTCAGCTTGACCCTTTGCGGGGCATGTTGGGCCTCTTTCGATGGGATCGGAATCTTATTCATTGGGCGCTTACTAAGGGGACGATCGTTGCGAGGGAATGGCAAACAGCGGGCGCGGCGCTCTGACGCAAGAGCCGCCTCCGGCTGGGCGGGGGCGGCGGGTTAGCGCTCGCCAACTGTGGGGCGCTTGCTCCCACGAAGGGGCGGACCCCACAGGCTTGATTGTCATCGACGCTCTCGCGGGCGTCACATCATTCTCTCACGCCCGATTTGCGCTGTCAACTCGTGGCAAGAGCGCCCGCTTTCTTGCGATTCCCCCCGTATTTCGGGCCTGACGGCCACGTCGCCCGGCTTGCTCGCGCCCGCGCATCATGCCCGCGGGCGGGCGACAAGATTTCCCGGCGTGGGGCAAACCCTGCAAAATCCAGTTGAGCCATAGTTTTTGGAGGCAGACCAAACAATCGGAAAACAAAAGCGTCCCTCATCCATTCCCCATCTTCTCAAGTAAGCGTTATAATATCTCTGTCCTTTCCGCTTCGTTCTGAGGAGGTGTGTCATGCGAGTCTTTTTGGCAATGCTTTTGGCTGCCGTGACGCTGGTCGCGTGCGTATCTCCGCCCGTAGTCATCTCCACCCCCACCGCTGTCTCGGCCGGCTCTTGCCTCCCTGCCGCCCGGCGCGCGGTCGAGCTGGAGATTCAGCGGTATCAGAACTGGTTGCAAAACGAGAACGATCCCGTCCAATCAACCGCGTACCAGGAGAGGCTGCGCGAGCTGAACAGGTTACAGCAGCGCCTGGATAGCATCTCTCCGACCGACTATCATCCCGCCGATTTTTTTAACGCCATTCCCCAAGCCGCGACAGGCGCCTCAGCATCCGCCGCGCCCATCGTGTTGGATGAGGCCTGGCTGGATAACGGCGAGCCGCCGCAAGTTCACTTTCCGCAACAGACCCGCTCCGGCCCTTTTTACATTGTCACCGGATCAATTGTAGACCCTTTACCCGAGGCGGAAAAGCGCGTGCGTTTGACATTGCAGCCTGTGCTGCCGCAGTCCTACCTCTTTCCCAGCTTCTACGTCTGCATCATCGCTGTTGACGAACAGTGACGCCATTCTCCAAAAATGCTTATGACCACTCAATCATTCATCGCCATTCTCACCATCTCCGATAGCGCGGCCGCGGGCCAGGCCGAGGACCGCAGCGGCCCGCTGTTGCGCGACCTCGCCCGCTCTCTCTGGCCCGAGCAGGAGCCCATCATGGGCATCGTGGCCGACGACCGCGCGCGCATCGCCGCCCGTCTGCGGGCCTGGGCCGATGAGCAGGATGTGGCCCTCATCCTCACCTCGGGCGGCACAGGTTTCACCCCGCGCGATGTCACGCCCGAGGCCACCCGCGACGTCATCGAGCGGGAAGCGCCCGGGCTGGCCGAGGCCATGCGGGCCGCGGGCCTGCGGGTGACGCCTCACGCTATGCTCAGCCGGGCCGTGGCCGGCATGCGCGGGCGCACCCTCATCGTCAATCTCTCGGGCAGCCCCAAGGCTGTGCGCGAGCAGTTTGCGGTGCTGGCTCCGGTGCTGCCTCACGCTCTGGAGCAGCTGCGCGCGGGGGTGGACGGCGTGCGTTACGCCCGCGCGGGCGAGCACCGCCGCCAGGCATAGAGAGATATTTGATATTGGATATTAGAGGTGCGGGCTTGCAGGCTATCCTTGCATCTTTGATACCAAATAGCTGATACCCCAAAACCAATATCCGACCACAAATCGTTTTTTGTTTCAGGAGACATGGACCACATGGGTTCCTCATACTGGCGCAAATTGCTCTACGCCTTCGGCATGTTCGGCGTGGCGCTCTCCTATCAGGCGTTTACAGGGTGGATTCAGTTTTATTATCTGGATGTGCTGCGGCTGGCGCCCGCGGCCATGAGCATCGCCTGGGTCATCTTCACCCTGTGGAACATGGTCAATGATCCCATCGCCGGGCAGATCAGCGATAACACCCGCACCCGTTGGGGCCGCCGCATCCCCTGGATTGCCATTCTCAGCGTTCCATTGGGGATCAGTTTCTATTTTCTGTGGGCTGTGCCCGCGGGCCTGGTGGGCGAAAGCGCAGAGCTGTTTAGCGGCCTGTGGTGGTATTTCCTGGCCGTGCTGCTCATTTTCGACACCTTGTGGTCGGCTATCACCATCAATTACGTGGCCCTGTTCCCGGAGATGTATCCCAAACAGAGCGAGCGGGCCTCGGTTTCGGCCTGGCGGCAGGTGTTCACCATCATCGCTCTGATCCTGGCGGTGACGTTCACCAAGGATATCGCCGAAAGTATCGGTTGGGGCAAGATGGGCGTCTTGTTTGGCGGCGTCACGGCGCTGGCCTTTCTGGCGTCATTGCTGGGCAGCAAAGAGCGGCCCGAAAACCACGCGGATGAGCCAGAAGTGCCCTTCTCCCGGGCCTTGCGCTACACCTTCAGCAACCGTTCCTTCCTCTGGTTCGTGTTCATGAATTTGATGGTGGAATTCACGCTGCTGGTGCTGCCGGCGGTGGTGCCGCTCTACGCCAAATATGTGCTGGGCGTCACCAATGGCCTGCAACAGGGCTTGCTCAGCGGCGCAGCCTTCATCACCGCCATCCCCGCCTTTGCCCTGTGGGCGTGGGCCGCCAAGCGTTGGGACACCCGGCGTACGGTCATCGCCTCGATGCTGGCTTTCGGGTTGTTGCTGCTGCCTCTGTTGTTTGTGCAGACCTACACGCAGGCTATCATCACCACGGCCACGCTGGGGCTGGGCCTGGCCGGCCTGCTCATGCTGCGGGACATCATGCTGGCCGATGTCATCGACGAGGACTCGCTGACCGCGGGCGTGCGCCGCGAGGGCATGTATTTCGGCATGAACGGCTTCATCATTCGCCTGGCCTTCGCTTTTCA
>JALSPL010000122.1 GCA_026985975.1 Anaerolineae bacterium
TTCGTCATCGATGCGCCCGACCAACGCTTCCAACGGCGCGGTGTGGGCCTCATTGTTCACGTGGTCGCCCGGATCGATGGTGAAGAAGGTGTAGCCTGCAGCCACGCAGATGTCGATATCTTCGGGTGTTTTCAGATGATCTGCATCCGCGCCGTAGCCCGCCAGCCAGCCCTCCTGCAGCACGCCCCACATGGCGTCATCGATGACCTGTTGCGGCGTGCGGTGGGTGCGGGCGTTTTCGCGCATGGATTGCTGAGCCACGATGGGGGCGACGCCCGTGCCCCGGGTTGCGCGCAGATGTCCGGGCGTGGCCAGGCCCAGACGATCGCCCATGCCGGCGCTGGTGGCCAGACCCAGCCGTCGCGGGCGCAAATGGGGCAGCAACTCGCGCAGGGCCGCGGCGTTGGCCGCGTCCGTGGGGGCGACGGTCAGGCTGAGACCGTCGTCCAGGGCGCGGGTTGCGCCGGCGATGCCGGGCAGGGCGCTGCGAGCCAGGATGAGCAAGCGCTTGTCGATGCCTTCCTTGCCTACGGCAAAAATGGCGTCATGCGCGGAAATGACCGATTCGGGGTAAACGGCCATGCCAGCCAGCGCTGCCAGTGAGCTGGCCGTCTGTTCAGATTGGGGAAGAGGTTCAGGGGTGGGATTGAATTTCATGATGATTGTCGATAAGTGAAAAGTGTGTTGACATTACAGGTAATACCATATAAAATGCCAATATGGCTCCACCTCGCATTGTCATCGATACGAATGTTTTTATTGCCGCGCTGCGCTCCAGGCGAGGAGCCAGCTATCGGTTGTTTTTGATGCTTGATAGTGGTCTTTTTGAGACGCTGATCTCGATGTCGCTCATCCTGGAATACGAAGCTGTGGCTTCGCGGATGTTATCGGAGATCGCTTTGGACGCTGAGGATCTGGAAGCCATTCTCGATTATATTTGTACTGTATCTTTCACGCAAAGCGTTTATTTTTCGTGGCGCCCATATTTGCAAGACCCTGCGGATGATATGATCTTGGAATTGGCGGTGGCAGGTCAATGTGATGTCATTATCACGTTCAACAGGCGCCATTTTCAGGGCGTTGAGCGCTTCGGTTTAGGCGTTTTGACGCCAAAACAATTTCTTGGACTACTTGGAGAAACCTGATGAGCACTGTAAGTTTACGATTGCCACGCTCTCTTCACGATGAGATCCGTCGTGTTGCCAAGGAAGAAGGCATTTCTATCAATCAGTTCATCACGCTGGCTACAGCCGAAAAATTGGCGGCCATGAAAGCAGAGGCGTATATCGCCGAACGGGCCCGCCGCGCAAGTCGCGAGCGTTTTCTCGAAGCCATGTCCAAGGTCGCAGATGTAGAGCCCGCCATCGAAGAAGATCGATTGGATGACCCAGGCGAGCTGGATGTGGAAAAATTTTTGGTAGAAGCGATGGCGCTACGAGAAAAGACGGCCAACGCATACCTGACGGACGACATACTGCGCAAAGCCAAAGAGAAAGGCCGACCGTAGCGTCGGCTCCTCACGTTTCACGCGTCACGCTTCAGCCGGTAGAGCATTTCGCCGGCGTGGGGAACCAGGAGAACGCCTTCCTCCTCGCGGTTGGCGAAATCGGCGGGGTTGATGGTGGCGGGGTCGCGGTAATTCAGGTTGAGCCGCCGCACCCGCTCCTCGGGCACGCCCGTGGCCAGAGTGACGGTGACGCGCGGGCGTTCGACGCCGTTTTCATACGTCCCCATGCCCTTGAGATGGGTGGAATGGGCCAGCACGCCCCAGGGATAGTCCTTGAACTTATCCCATTGCTTCAGGAAGTAATCCCGCACGTGATAGCCGATCTCATCCAGGATCTTGCCGTGGGTGTAGGAGATTTCGGTGATGTGCGGGGCGTAGATGATGACCTCGCCCCCATCCGCAGCCACCGGCTCCAGCTTGTACATGCCTTTGGCCGCGGTCCAGATGTCGTCGTACAGTTCGGGCATCACCGAGAGGATCTGCCGGTAGGGCTTGTCCACCCAGATGATGTTTAACTGGGCGGAGAGGTCCACCGCCGTCTCCCAGGTGGGACGCATCTCGCCCACGTAGAGCCCGTGCAGCGCATCCCCCTGCACCACTTCGGCGATGAGCAGCGTTGGCGTGGGGATGAAGGATGCGGCCCGGTCGATCATGGCCCGCACGGGCGTTTCTTTCACGCCGATGATCTCGTAGGAGGTGATGACCGCACCCAGCCAGTGGCTGACGTTGATGATCTCGCTGCCGCCGATGCCGGGGAAGAAGTATTTGTTGCCGCCGGAGAAGCCTGCCACCTCATGGGGGAACACCGGCCCACACACGATGAGCCGGTCGTAGTCCAGCGCCATGCGGTTGATTGCCACCGGCACATCCATGCGGAAGAGGCCGTCGCTGAGCTCCGACAGCTCCTCGGCGGTAATGACGCCCAGTTGGGTGAAGGTCTCCGGCTGCTTCCAATCATGGCTGAACACCCGCACATCCGCGTACTGCCCGGCCATCTCCGCTTCGGTCGCGCCCAGATGGCGCAGGATGGCCGCCCGCGTCATGGGCTGGTGCGTGCCCAGGGCGATGAGGAAATCCAGCGCCTTGACTTTGCCGCTCAGGGCTTCGTGGATGAGGCGGAACATCAGGGGCATGGGCCCGCTGCGGGTGCTGTCGGGGATGATGATGAGGACGCGCTGGCCCTCCAGCCGGGCGTCCGTCAGCCCACGTAGGATAATCTCCCGGGCGTCATCTTCGGTGAGGGTTTGATGCAGATATCCTTGTCCAATCATAATAATTTCTGGATTTTTATCATACTTATTGGTATGAATTGTCAGTAAGGTGAATGTGTGCTACAATGTGGATGAAACATTTGTCAAATGGAGGCTTGTCATGAGTAACATGCGGAAGATAACCATCTCGGCTCGAGAAGACCTGATCGCGTTTGTGGATCAGCGCGCGGTGCAAGAGCAAACAAACCGCAGTCGCGTTATCAGTCAGATCATCGAAACCTTCCGAAATGCAGAGTTGGAACGGATCGCCGCTGAAGGATATCGCTATTACGCCGAAGAAGCGGAAGATTTCGCCGCAGCGAGCGCCGAAGCGGTTTCTGACGCCATCGGCGAAGATTCTCTACTGGAGCGCAGAGACGATGACAGTGCAGCGTGGTGAGATTTATTGGGTGGAATTCAATCCTGTCAAAGGAAGTGAGCAATCCGGGCTACGCCCGGCGCTTGTCGTGCAAAATGATGTCGGCAACAGATACAGTCCAACCACAGTGGTGGCAACCATCACCAGCAAAATACCGATCAAACCCTATCCTTTTGTGGTGGTCATCGAATCGCAAGAGAGTGGCTTGCCTGTGAGAAGCGCTGTCAATTGCGCACAATTGGCCACGATTCAGCAGGATGGCCCGGCCAGTCGTTTGCGCCCGCCGCGTGGTGAGGACAGAATTCGTCCCATCGGGCGCTTGAGCGAGGAAGTGATGAAGCTGGTGGACGAAGCGCTACGATACAATCTCGCCCTTTGATCACACCCCGCTGAAAGCGGAGAAACCGCCGTCGATGGGCAGAACCACGCCCGAGACGAAGGAGGACGCGGGGGAGAGCAGCCACAACACCGCACCCAGCAGGTCGTCAGGGTCGCCAAAGCGGCCCGCGGGCGTGTGATCGATGATCTGCTGGCCGCGCGGGGTCAGGTTCTCATTCTCATCCAGCAACAGGAAGCGGTTCTGCTGGGTGAGGAAGAAGCCGGGGGCGATGGCGTTGACCCGCAACTCGGGCGTGTATTCCTGGGCCAGATGCACCGCCAGCCACTGGGTGAAGTTGCTGACCGCGGCCTTGGCCGCAGAATAGGCGGGAATGCGGGTGAGGGGACGGAACGCGTTCATGGAGGAGACGTTGAGGATAACGCCCGCGCCCTGCTCGGCCATGACCTTGCCAAAGACCTGACTGGGCAACAGCGTGCCGATAAAGTTCAGATTGAACACCCACTGGAACGCGTCCTGGGGCAGGTCGAAGAAGCTGAGGTCGGGGGAAGTGGTGGCCTGGGCCTTGTTGCCGCCGGCGCCATTGATCAGAGCATCGATGCGTCCGTAGCGGGCGAGAATGGCGTCCCGGGCCTGCTCGATGCTGGCTTTATCCAGCACATCGGCCTTGAGCGCCAGCGCTTCGCCGCCCGCGGCGATGATGTCATCGGCCACGGCCTGGGCCTTTTCGGGAAAGATGTCGAGGATGACGATTTTGGCGCCTTCGGAGGCCAGGCCGCGG
>JALSPL010000123.1 GCA_026985975.1 Anaerolineae bacterium
CCGCCGCAAAGGCCCCGCCCGTCCGCTGCTACCCCGGCAGGAGCGGGCGCTGCTGCTGGCCGCGCTGCGCGCGGTGGATGCGGTGCTGCTGTGGCGGCAGGATGATTTCCGGGACGCCGTCGCCGCGCTCAAGCCGGACATCTACGTGAAGGGCGCCGACTGGAACCGGGCAGGCGGCCCCCAACCGCCCGAGGCTGTGATCGTGGAGAATTATGGCGGAAGCGTAGCTTATGTCGAGTTGACGCCGGGACGTTCCACCTCCGCCCTGGTGCAGGAGATTCTACGGCGACATGGCTGCAAGAGGGGGGAGCGGGCATGACCGAGACGCTGCCCCCCGAACTGCCCGAAGAGGATATTCATCCCTCCATCGCCCGCAATGCCGCTGTGCTCAGCGCCGCCAGCATCTTCAGCCGGGCCCTGGGCATGGTGAGGGAGATTATCATCCCGCATTTCTATGGGGCGTCGGGCCTGGTTTCCGCCTACGCCCTGGCCGAATTCGTGGCCAAAATCCTCTACGATTTGCTGGTGGGAGGCATGCTCTCGGCGGCGCTGGTGCCGGTGCTCAGCGATTATCGCCGCCCGCAGAAACGGGCCGAATTTGCACGGGTCATCAGCGTCATCTTCTCGGCCATCGCCATCCTGGCCGCGGCGGTGGTGCTCATCGTCGAGGTCTTCGCCCCGCAGATCGTCTTCCTCATCGGAGGCGATCTCTCGCCCGAATATCAGACCACCGCCATCCATCTCATGCGACTGACCGCACCGGTGATCTGGGTGTTCAGCAGCTCCGGGGCGCTGGCCGCCATCCTCTTCGCCCGCGAGCGCTTCACCCTGGTGGCCCTGGGCGACGCCCTCTACAACGCGGGCGTCATCATCGTCGTGCCTCTGTTCTACAAACGCCTGGGCATCGACGCCCTGGCCGTGGGCATGTTGCTGGGCGGGATCATCCAACTCAGTTTCCGGCTGCCCGAGATGCGGAATTCGGGCCTGCGTTTCACCCTGAATTTTCGTCACCCGGCGCTGCGAAAGGTGTGGACGCTCTATCTGCCCATTCTCGTGGCGGTGCTGGTCAACATCGTGCAAGGAGGCATCGACCGACGGCTGGCCAGCGGCACGGGAGACAGCAGCCTGGCCTATATGCGCACCGCCACCACCCTCTATCAATTGCCGCACGGGTTGGTGGCCGTGGCCATCTCCATGGCGGCGTTGCCCAGCCTGTCGCGCTGGGCCGCGGCCAAAGATTGGGACGCCTACAAAAACACCCTGGCCGCGGGCCTGCGGGCGGTGCTGGTATTGGTGATTCCCGCCACGGTGGCGCTGTGGATTTTGGCCGAGCCCACCGTGCGCCTGCTGGCCGAACATGGCAAATTCACCCCCGCCGACACCTATTGGACTTACCTCACCCTGCGCTACTACCTCATCGGACTGGTCTTTGCCAGTGTGGACTGGCCCCTGAATTTCGCCTATTACGCCCGCGGCGACAGCAAGACCCCGGCCATCGTCGGCATTCTGGCCGTGGGCGTCTATCTACTCTTCGCCCTCACCCTGCTGCCGCATCTCAGCTTTTTGGGCCTGGCCTTCGCCGACGGCATGAAGCAAATGGCCCACGCCCTGATGATGATCTTCCTGCTCTACCGCTGGGGCGGACGTCTGGGACATGGCGTATGGCGCACCGCCCTGGCGGCGACGGGCGCCTCGGCGGTCATGGGCGTCATTCTCTATTTCAGCGCCAATGCCGTCATGGCCCGCATGGGCGCAGCAGGACTCGTCCCCCGCATCACGACGCTGCTGGCGCCGGGAACCATCGGCGGCCTCATCTATTATCTCATTCTACGTTGGCTGAAAGTGCCCGAAGTAACCTTGTTGAATCGTCTGCTGCATAAGCTGATCCCGGCGCGGTAATCTGTGACTGCCATCCATACCGTCGATTTCGGGTGCATCCCCCGCGCTGTTTTGACAAAAAATTGTATCTTCATCGTTCTTTATGCTATAGTTGGGGCCACATCCCTTATCTTTTCGGAAAGCAATCATGGCAAAAAAAAGTAAATCCAGCAAGAAACGCAAACAACGCAGGACAAACGTTCCGGTTTACGCCGTTCCCACCGCAAGCGACGATAACAACGCCGGAGCCAAAGCAGCAACCGTCACCGCCGCCCGGCCCCCCATCTCCAATCCTCTGGCCAGCAAAGACGCCACGACAGATAGCATCGATTGGGCCAAGGAGTATCCTTTCTACGCTCCGGATATGAAAAAGCTCGGCATTATCGTAGCGCTGATGGTGCTGCTGCTGCTGGCGATGAATGTCATTTTCATCTATTTGTTATAATTTCCTTTTCGCCAGCAAACACGGGGCCGTTCTCTTTTCGGAGCGGCCTTTCTTTTTGGCGTACAGCGCTGGCATAAAAAAAGACCGCCTTACGGCGGCCCGCAGAGTGGGCGAGGAGGGACTCGAACCCCCGACCTCACGGATGTGAACCGTGCGCTCTAACCAGCTGAGCTACTCACCCACAGCACGGCGTATTATGCCATAGCCCCGGCCCGAATGCAAAATTCCGGGCATTTCCAAAACGTCCCGCCATTCCGCAACATGCGCAAATTCAACCGTGGCTACGCCCTTTTCTTTCTGCTCGTCCTCATCGCCGCCTATTTCGGCACACGATGGACGTATCGGCGGGCTGCGCCTTATTTTTCGGCCCGGGCGCAGGAGTTCGCCAGCTACACGCTGGATGACTGGATCACGTTCTTCAAGCTGGATGAGGCGCTGGGCGAGCCGGACATCACGCCCGTACCCGCAGATCAATATCCTTTCACTATTACGCCCCGGCCTTCGGCCACGCCCGCTATCACCGTCACGCCGGAGCGGTGATTACCCCATATCTTACAAAAGCCGCGTCGGTCATAGACTTTCAAGGTCTGCGAGACCTCGAAAGTCTGGTGGTGCGGCGGCAAACGGGCCTTGTTACCGACTTATGGGTCATCACCGCAACGCCGGAGAGTTGACGCCGGGCGGAAGAAAGGTATAATGGAGGAGATAGCAATGTCTATGACCATCCACCCGACTGCCAGGGAGAAAGCATTATGATGATCGCCCGCGTGGTGGGCTCCGCCGTCGCCACCATCAAAGATGAAAAGCTGCAAGGTCTGAAACTGCTGGTCGTGCAGGAGGCGACCCAGCGCAATGAGCTGATAGGAAAACCTTTCGTAGCCGTGGATTCGGTGGGGGCGGGCGTGGGAGAACTGGTGATTTTGGCCCAGGGCAGTTCGGCCCGCCAGACCGACATCACCAAAAACCGTCCGGTGGACGCGGTGATCATGGGGATTCTGGATGAACTGGAAGTGGATGGGGAGATCACCTTCAAAAAGAGCTGAGGGGCCGTTATTTTGCACGAAAACATCGAACGCATCGCCGTCATTTCCGATATCCACGGCAATCTGACGGCGCTGGAAAGGGTGCTGGCGGATTGCCGCGCCCGCGGCGTCACGGCCATCTACAACCTGGGCGATCTGGCGGGCAAGGGCCCGGACGGGCCGCAAGTTATCGATCGCTGCCGCGAGGCGTGTGACGTCAATATCTTCGGGAATTGGGATGAGCTGATGCTGCGAGAAGAGACGCAAAGCGATTCGGTGCAATGGCATCGGCGGCGAATCGGGCCCGAGCGCATCGAGTGGCTGCGAAACCTGCCCCGCAGCGTCGACTTTCGACTGAGCGGGCGCAACATCCGTCTTTTTCACGCCTCGGCCCAGGGCGTGTGGAACCGCGTGTATCCCGAAGCGAGCCACGAAACCAAACTGGCCATGTTCCAAAACACCGACCTCACCGGCTACGATCATTCTGAACCCGATGTGGTGGGCTACGGCGACATCCACCACGCATTCATCACGCCCTTTTTCATTCCCAAGAACAAAACGCTCTTCAACGCCGGCAGCGTGGGCAATCCGCTGGATGAGCCCCGGGCCACTTATGTGCTGCTTTCGGGCGTGCGGGACAGCGAAGACTGGCATCATCCCTTCGCCATGCAGCTCATCCGCCTGCCCTACGACGTCGACAGCGTTGTTGCACGCGCCTACGCCCTGGGCGTCCCTCACGCCGACAAGCTGGAAATCGAGCTGCGAGAAGCCATCTACCGCGGGATGCAGAAGAAAAAATCTGGTTCTAGTTTTTTCTGTGGTTGGTCGCCAATCCAACACAAGAAGTTGAGATGAGTAAGTTATGAAGCCAATTTTCGTGGTAAACAGAGCCATTAAGACGATGAA
>JALSPL010000124.1 GCA_026985975.1 Anaerolineae bacterium
CCCAGAATCAATGCGCTGCTGATCTCTGAAGCGCCGATCAGGGCGTAGCTGGTCAACGCTAATCGATCAAATGATGCGGAACGGCGGTGGGGCGCGTAGCGCGTGAGGAGCATAAAAAGGAAGAGCGCGGTGAAGGTGGTCAGCCACCAACCCCAATAGTTTTGCAGGGGGACGCCGAAATACGCGCCCTCGGTCTCCCACACCCACTGCCCCACCCGCACCCGGGCCGGGTCCAGCACCACATCCCAGGCGGTCATGGCCAGCGCGCCCAGGGTCGCCACGACCGCCGCCCGTTTGAGCCGCGCCCAGGCCACGGGCGTCATCCAGTCCGCCATCACGAAGGCGGGATAGCTCATCAGAAACCAGCCCAGGGGCACGAACAGAGGGACCAGGCCCAGGAATTTGGGCTGTAAGAATTCGGCGTAGTGGTAAGAGCCGTAAATCCGGCCGGTGGCCACGCCGATGCTCTCGAAAGTCAAGCTGACAGCGAAGCTGATCCCTAACATCATCACCATGCTCCGCCAGCCCAGCCGCCCGCCCGCGTGCAGAATGGCGACGGTGAAGGGCAAAAAGGTCACCAGCATGAAGAAGAACACCGGGGGCGTCCGTCCGACCAGCAGGGACGCCCCCACGTAGATGGCGTTCAGGGCAAACAGCGCCAGCAGCGCGATGATGATGCGACGCAGAGTCATGTCATTATTCCGTGACATCCGCCAGGGCCCGAGCGAAGATTTCCAGAGCCTCGTCGATCTGCGCCCGGGTGACGATGAGGGGCGGGATCCAGCGGATGACGTTGCCATACGTGCCGCAGGTGAGCAGCATCAGCCGCTGTTTGAGCGCGGCCCCGGCCACCGCTTTGGCTGTGTCGGAGTCTGGCTTGCCATCGGCGCCCGTGAATTCGGTGGCGATCATGAGCCCGTGCCCGCGCACATCGCCGATGACCGGAAACTCGGCCTGGAGTTCGGCCAGCCGGGCCATGAGATAATCGCCCTGGGCCGCTGCGTTTTCCACCAGCTTCTCCTCGCGGATGACGTCGATGGTGGCGGATGCGGCGGCCGCGGCCAGGGCGTTGCCGCCGCCATAGGTGCCGCCGTGGCTGCCGGGCCGCCATTTGTTCATCAGTTCGGCCGAGGCGCCGATGCCCGAGATGGGCATGCCGCTGCCCAGGCCCTTGGCCATGATCAGGATGTCGGGGGTGACGTTCGCGTGCTGGTAGCCGAAGAACTTGCCCGTGCGCCCGAAGCCCGACTGCACCTCATCCATCACCAGCAGAATGCCGTGCTCATCCGCGATCCGGCGCAGGCCCTGCAGGAATGCGGGCGGCGCGGACGTGTAGCCGCCCTCGCCCAGCACCGGCTCGATGATGAAGGCCGCGGTCTCGTCGGGCGCGCTCTGGCCGTGCAGCACCCGATCCAGCTCATTCAGGCAGAAGTCGGTGGTGGTCTCCTCATCCCAGCCGTAGTGATAGGCGTAGGGGAAGGGGCTGACGAACACGCCCGCGGGCAGGGGCTGATAATCGTAGCGATAGATGTATTTGGAGGTGGTCATGGCCATGGTCTGGGCGGTGCGGCCATGAAAGCTGCCCTGAAAGACGATGATGTTGCGGCGTCGGGTGGCCTGTCGGGCCAGCTTCACCGCGGCCTCCACCGCCTCGGCCCCGCTGTTGGAGAAGAAGAAGCGGTTAATGGCGGGCGGGGTGACCTCATTCAGTTTCCCGGCCAGTTCCACAAAGCGGGGATTGATGACGATGTTCATCTGGGCGAAAAGCAGGGAATCCAGCGCTTCCTGGATGGCGGCCACGACTTTGGGGTGGCGATGGCCGGTGTTGATGACGCCGATGCCCGAGGTGAAATCAATCCAGCGATTGCCGTCGGTGTCATAGAAATAAATGCCCTCGGCCCGGGCGGGCTGCATGGTGGTGAGATGCGTCCACACGGGCGCAAGCAAGTCGATGTTGGGGGTCATGAGTTTGCTCCTGCTGAAGGAAACGTGATGCGGGAAAACGTGATGCGGGAATTATAGCGCAAAAGGTGTCGCGTATGACAGAAATCCCGGATGAGTTGTGGTAGGATGAGACATGATGAAAATCGAATTCCTCTATTTTGAAGATTGCCCCTCCCACGAGCAAGCCCTGGCCCGTCTGCAACAGGTCATGGTCGAGGAGGGCGTGGACGCGCCCATCGCCATCACCAAAGTCGAGACCGAGGAGCAGGTGGCGGCCCTAGCTTTCTACGGCTCCCCCACCATCCGCATCGATGGACGGGATATCGATCCGCCCGGGCCCGACATGCGCCCCATGCTCAGTTGCCGCATCTATCAATTTCCGGACGGGCGTTTTTCGCCCCTGCCTTCCACCGATATGATCCGGCAGGCGCTGCAAAACGCCGCCGCATCATCCCCAACCTGCACATCGAGGTAATCTATGAACATTGACGATCCAGCCATTTCCTTCACCCTGCCCTGCACAGACGGCCACATGCACAGCCTCAGCGATTGGGACGACCGGCCCGTGCTGGTGGTCATTTTCAGTTGCAACCATTGCCCTTACGCCCGGGCCTGGGAAGGTCGCATCATCGACCTGCAAGCCCGCTTCAAGCCCCAGGGCGTGAAATTTGCGGTCATCAACGCCAATGATCCGGTCAAATATCCCGAAGACAGCTTCGAGGAGATGCAAAAGCGGGCCCAAGCCCAGGGTTACAACTTCCCCTACCTGTGGGATGAGAGCCAGGAAGTGGCCCGGGCCTATGGCGCCACCCGCACGCCCGAGGCCTTCGTCTTCGACGCGGAGCGTCGTCTGCGCTATCATGGCGCGGTGGATGACAATTTCGAGGATCCGAACGGGGTGCAGCATCATTATCTGCGCGACGCCATCGCCGCGTTGCTGGCGGACCAGGAGCCGCCCGTAGCCGAAACCCCGCCCGTGGGTTGCAGCATCAAGTGGAAGTGATGGGAGAATCGACCGTCTTTTCTGAAACGGCCTCTCATGCAGCTCGTTCTCCTGTGTGACGGCGGGCCGGGCCTGGCCATGCCCGCCCGCGCATCATGCCCGCGGCCGCGCGACCTGCTGCGGCCATGTCCCGGGCCCGCGTTTCGGGCCACGGGCCGCCATCGGCCACGCGTCGACATCATCGGGGCGGGAGATGGCGAACGACGGGCGTCAGCGGCGGGCGGGTTGGACAAAACTCCGCCCGAGGCCCGGGCCAACCGCCACGCCCGCCCGGGCCTTCCGGAACCGCGGGCGGTGAGCCCGTCCGATGGACGCAGTGTTAGCCCGAAGAGGGGTATGCAATAGGGGGATAACGACGGATCCCAGTACACTTGTAAAAGTAAGGGCAAACCACAGTTATTATTACGCCGGTCAGAACAAGGCAAAGCTATTGCAGAACAAATGGCATAAATGTGCGACAATTGCCTCCTACACAAATAGGAACATCATACGTCGGCCATGGCCGTCCGGGTTCTAATGTGCTTATCCATTCATAATCACTGGTTTCCATATCAAGCCTCAGCCAATATGCTCTCCCCGGTGAAGATGAAAAAGGAACCGTGAAAGGAACGTCTTGATATATCGTCTCGCCTGGATGAACCGGAGCGGTGATGCCATTACTCTGCTGCTGAGTTTGTCCTTGTAGAGAAGCATTCCATGAATGACGCCATAACTGTATCTGGCCGGGCTGCCAAGTAGTTGTTCCTGTATTTTGAACCCAGACCCGAGCCGTGCAGGTGCTGCCTGCGGACATCACTGGAGGACAATCATTGCCCAACCATTCAATCTTCAATGGCACCCATCGGATAGAAGGTGTCTTGCGCTTACCAGAAGCATCGCGTATATGAATGGCAGTGTAGTAATGCATCAAAATCTGCTTCGCCCAATCATAGCGTACGCTCCATAAATCGCCATTTCCATTGACGTCGTGAGGATAATAAGACGATGTCTCATAGTCAGGCCCCAATGATGAAGTGTGTCCAAAGCCCCAACGGCTGGCTCCACGAGAAGACATGCCACCATTTAGCGTGCCATTAGCCGAGCCATAATCAGCACTAATGGGATCTGGCACACTCTTCAAGTAGGGAAGAGCCCCCTGAGACGTTATTGCCCCATTGTCTGCCCCGTATAGGGCGGCAATGGCATCAGTGCTATTGGACAAGCTCATGTACCAAACATCGTGTACGGCCTCGTTCACCCGTTGTTGCTGTGGCAGGGTTAAACGATCAAAGGAATATGGGACGAATACTTGATACTGGTT
>JALSPL010000125.1 GCA_026985975.1 Anaerolineae bacterium
CGACGAGATCGTAGAACTCATCGAAGTAGTATTTGTTTTCCAGCACGGTGTAAACAGGCCCCAGCCAGCGGCGCAGCGGATCTGGTTGCTCCGCCTTCAGCGGCTTCCAGCCATACACCAGCCAGGCGATGACGATGCCGCCGAGGGCCAGCGTCATGGAAATGAGCGCGGGCGTCCAGTTGAACTCAGCCGGAGCCACATGCAGGTTGTAGAATTCTCCTTGCATCTCCATCAGCTTCGACAGAAAATTCGAAGCCAGACCGCCGACCACCGGGAAGTCCTTGGGAACGGCCACAAAGCCTCCGAACAGGGCGAAGAAAGCCAGGGCAATCAGAGGCCAGGTCATGGAGCGCACGCTCTCGGGCGCATGTTCCGCGGCCTCGGTGCGAGGCTTGCCAAAGAAGGTGAGGAAAATCTGGCGGAAGGTGTAAAAAGCTGTGAGGAAAGCGCCCAGGGCCAGGGTCCAGAATACCGCCATGTGCCCGCCATCCCAGGCGTGAGCCAAAATCTCATCCTTGGACCAGAACCCGGCGGTGATGAGCGGAAAGGCGGAAAGCGAAGCGCCGCCGATAATGAATGTCCAGCCGGTGATGGGCATGCGTTTGAGCAGCCCGCCCATGTTGAACATGTCCTGCGGATCGAAGTATTCTTCATGCCCGGCTTCGCCGTGACCGTGGGCGTGAGCATGTTCATGGCCATGATGCACGCCATGAATGACCGAGCCGGAGCCCATGAACAACAGGGATTTGAAAAAGGCGTGGATGAGCAGATGGATGATGGCCGCCACCCAGGCGCCAATGCCCAGCGCAGCGAACATATAGCCCAACTGTGAGATGGTGGAGTAAGCCAGCACCTTCTTGATGTCTTTCTGAGCCACGGCGATGGTGGCGGCGAACAGCGCAGTGAATGCGCCGATGAAAGCCACGAACATCATCACCCCGCTGCCTCCGTGGGCCGCCGCCGAGAAGAGAGGCGACATGCGCACGATGAGATAAACGCCCGCCGAAACCATGGTGGCGGCGTGAATCAGAGCGGAGACGGGCGTCGGGCCTTCCATGGCGTCGGGCAGCCACACATGCAGCGGGAACTGGGCCGATTTGCCGATGGCGCCCCAGAAGATGAGCATGGAGATAAGCCCGGCCCAGGTCACTGCCCCGAAGAAAGGTAAATTGACCGTAGCTGTCGATAACTCGTGCAGAAACTCCTGATTCCCGAAAATCGCCTGAAAATTCAGATCGCCGGCATGGATGAAGAGGAAGATCAGGCCCATCATAAACAGCACATCGCCCACGCGAGTGGTGAGGAAGGCCTTCAGACCCGCCGCCTTGGGCGTGATCTGCTTGGGATCAGGATAACTCTTGTCGAACCAGAAGCCGATGAGCAGGTAAGAACAAAGGCCCATGATCTCCCAGAAAATGAAAAGCATCAACAAATTATCGGCCACGACCAGCCCCAACATGCCGGTGGCGAACAGAGAAATATAGGCGAAAAAGCGACTGTAGCGGGGATCAAGCCCATCCTCATTCAACGAGGGATCGAGATGACCGGGGAAAGTCATGTAGCCGGTGCTGTAAATGAAGATCATGGTCAGCACAAATCCAACCATGAATAACATGCCGGCCGTCACCGCATCCACGGCCACGCCCATGTGGAAGACCATACCGCCCATGGGCATCCATGGCGCGTGCAGATCAAAGGGCGTCTCCGTCAACTCGGGATTGACGAAGAATGTGATTGCCACGGCCCATGACAAAATCCAGGCGATTATCACCGCCCCGACGGCGATCTTGGAACTCAAGCGTTTCTTGGGGTTGGCGAACAGAATGATCGCAAAAAACGCCAATGCCGTGGGCAGTGGTATGAGCCAAGTCAGGTTAAAAATCGATTCGGACATAAGCGACCTCAATGATTTCGGGAATCAGATACAGGTGCAAGCACAGATGACTAATGTTGCAGATCGTTAATTTCATCGATGTTGATGGTCTTCCGGGTGCGATAGATGGAGATCATCAACGCCAGACCCACGGCTGCCTCAGCCGCAGCAACGGTGAAAACAAAGACGACAAAAATCTGTCCCGACAGATCAGTCGGAGTCAGATAGCGCCAAAAGGCGACAAGATTCACATTCACGGCATTCAGCATCAACTCCACGCCCATCAGCACGGCGACGGCGTTGCGACGGGAAAGAACCCCGAAAAAGCCCAGGCTGAATAAGGCCGTAGCAAATATGAGATACCATGACAAAGGCACTGTCACAAGATGGCCTCCTTGGGATAAGTCAAAAGATTAAGCAAAAAGGAAGAAAAATTAGCTGTTGCGCTCGCGGGCCAGCATAATGGCCCCCACCAACGCAACCAGCAACAGAACAGATGCAACCTCGAATGGAACAACATAATGTCCGACAAAACCGGAGCCAATCTGCTGGATGGCGTCGTTGGGAACCTGGGCTGAGATCGTCTTGAATGGCATTTTCACCAACAGCCAGCTTACCAGCCCGAAGAAGAAGACCATGGCGCCGCCAGCGAAATACCATTGCTTGTTGTATGCGCCCGATTCTCTGCCCATCATTCCCTTCGAGAGCATGATGGCGAACACAATCAGCGTGGCGATGGCGCCGATGTAGATGATGATCTGCGCCATGGCCAAAAATTCCGCTTCCAGCAAGATGAACAGGGCGGCAATGCCGAAAAAGACGCCTATCAGAAAAAGAGCGGCGTGAAACAAATTTCGCGCCACAACCACGCCCAAAGCCATGAGCAGGGTGACGACTGCAATGAAAATGAAAAGTATCTGTCCGACCATAAATCCTGTTTCCTTACAAACGAGGGAGTTCGGGAGCAAACAAGCGCTTGTTCTTGTTGTGCGACAGGTCCTTGGTGTAATTGCCCAGCAGTTTCAACGTCGCAAACAGAATGACGACATTCACGATGAAGAGCAACGCATTGGTGGCCGCCGAAGGCAATCCCAGCTTGAGCACGATGGCCACGGCCAGGAACAGCGCCAGCCCCATGGGCACCAGCGCTTTCCAGCAAAAGGACATCATCTGGTCGATGCGCAGACGAGGGAAGGTGGCCCGCACCCAGGCGAAAACGAAGAACATGATAAAGACTTTGAGGAAGAAATAAAACACGCCCAAAATGGGAAGTTGGGCGGCGAATGGGCCCTGCCAGCCGCCAAAGAAGAGCGTAACAGCCACAGCCGAGAGCACCCAGGTGTTCAGGAAGAAGGCCAAATAGAACCAGGCGAACTTCATGGCCGAGTATTCGATGTTATAACCGGCCACGATCTCTGACTCCGCTTCCAGAAGATCGAAAGGAGCCCGCTCACCCTCGGCCAGTGCGGCCACAAAATACAACACAAACACCGCTGGCAGAATCCACACATACCACCCCAGGCCGAACACCCCTCCCTGGCCCTGCGCAATCGTGTTGAGATTCATGGACCCTCGCAGCATGACCACTGTGAGCATGGCCAGCCCCACCGGAATCTCGTAGCTGAGGAGCTGCGCCACCACGCGAAAACCGCCCAGCAGAGCGTATTTATTGCGCGAAGACCAACCGGCCATCAACATCGCCAGGGTTCCCAGGGCGCCGAAAGCCATCAAAAAGAGAACGCCGACATTGATATTCGCTCCCACCACCTTATCGGCGAAGGGGATCACCAAAAACAGCATGAGGATATGGAAGACGGCGATGATGGGAGCCAGATTATAGGTGATGCGATCAGCCTTGTCGGGCGTGATGTCTTCCTTGGTCAGCAACTTCAGGGCGTCGGCGAAAGGCTGAATCAGGCCCCAGGGGCCCACCCGGTTGGGGCCCAGACGATCCTGAACGCGGCCTGCGATCTTACGTTCATACCAGATGAGGAAGATGGCCAGCAACAGGGCGACGACCAGCACCGCCAGTGCGCCCAGCACCCAGTTAATCAGCAGCACCCACCCTTCGGGGATGCCCATATTTTCGAGCATTGCAATGAATGATTCGCCAAGTGCTCTCAAATCCATATCATAACTCCAAAATAAATGGAAATGGTTGATTCAATTAGCCAACATAAGAGATGGCAGAGCGATGAACGCTACTGCCATTCCAGCGCATTCTTTTTCCAGGCGTAAATCAGACCGACCAGCAGGATGAAGACAAAAATAATAGCCTCCACCAGAGCGAAAAGCCCAATCTTGTTGAAAGCCACGGCAAAAGGAAAAAGAAAAATCGCTTCGATGTCGAAAACGACGAAAATCAAAGCGAAAAGATAGTATTGTGCACGGAACTGAACCCAGGCGTCTCCAACAGTTTCGATACCACATTCATAGGTGGAGTTCTTGAGCGGATTCGACCGCTTGGGGCGAATCAGCCAGGTAAACGCCAGCGTCACGATGGGAAAAAGAAAAGCAATAACGGCGAAAACACCGATGAGGCCATACTGCTGTACGAGCATCGAGATTTCTCCTTTGAAACGACTCTACTCACTCAGAGAATTTGATTTTTGGGATAACGGCGGCATTTGTCACCTTTATCCAAAAGCAAGGCTGATTATAACACAGCTTACATTACGTTGGAAGTTTTTAGCGTGAAAAGATGCACGCACGGCGAAGAACTCAAACGGCGTCGATCAATGATCTTCCGAGCGGGCCAATATCTGCGCCAAATGCAAGACGATGGGCTTTTTGCCCTGCTGAATAAGCCCGCCGTTGAGATGCGTCATGCAGGAGACGTCGCATACGACGCAGGTCTCGGCGCCGCTCTCGGCGATAGTCTCCAGCTTGTGATTCATCATGGCGGTGGAGACCTCAGGCATTTTCACTGCAAAAAGCCCGCCGAAACCGCAACAGGCTTCAGCGTCGGGCAGAGGGCGGCGCTCCGCGCCGGGAATGTTATCCAGCAGCAGCTCGGCCTTGCCCCGCACGCCCAGCTCGCGGGTGAGATGGCAGGAAGGATGGTAGGTGTAGCTGCCCGGTGCGCCGCCGACGCCGGTCACTCCCAGATCATCCACCAGGAACTGGCTGAATTCTCGCACCCGCGCAGCCACAGCTTGCGCCCGGGCCAGATTTTCGGGATCATCGGCGAAAAGCTCGGGGTAATGGTGCACCACCATGGCCGCACAGGAGCCGGAAGGGGAGACGATAGGGCCTTCGGTGTCGGCGAAGACGTCCAGGAAATGCAGCGCCATCTCCCGGGCCTCATCCAAAAAGCCGCCGTTGAACGCGGGTTGGCCGCAGCAGGTTTGTCCGGCCGGAACTTCCACATCTACTCCGGCCCGTTCCAGCACGGTGACGATATCCTCGCCGATATCGGGGTAGAGGTTGTCGATCATGCAGGTGACGAAGAGTTGAATGCGCATGGGAGAATGGGGATTAAGATCGGGATCGATCATGCTTCAGGGCGTATAGCGCTTAATGATGATGGAGCCATTCTGGCCGCCAAAGCCAAAGGCGTTGGCCATGCCCACATCCACATGATGTTGGCGGGCCTGGTTGGGAACATAATCGAGATCGCATTCGGGATCAGGCGTGTGGAGGTTGATGGTGGGAGGAATCCAGCCGGTTTCGATAGCTTTGATGATGGTTAGCACCCCAAATGCACCCGATGCGCCCATGGCGTGCCCTACCATCGGTTTGATGGAAGGAGCCGGAATCTGATAGGCCCGTTCGCCCAAAACCCGCTTCATCGCTTTGGTTTCGGCGATGTCGTTGAGTTTGGTGCCGGTGCCGTGGGCGGAGATGTAGTCGATGGCTGCGGGCGACAAATCGGCCGCGACCAACGCCCGTTGCATGGCCCGGGCGGCGCCATCGCCTTCGGGATGCGGTGCGGCCATGTTGTAGGCGTCCAGGGTGAAGCCCATGCCGCCAAACTCGGCCAGAATCCTGGCTCCGCGGGCCAAAGCATGGTCCAGAGACTCCATCACCATCGCCGCCGCGCCTTCGCCCATAATCATACCGTCTCGGGTGAGATCGAAAGGACGACATGCCGTCTCCGGCTCATCATTGCGGGTGGACATGGCGCCCAAACGGCTGAAAGCAGACATGATCAACGGCGTCATATAGGAATCCGTTCCTCCCGCCAGCATCACATCCGCCTCGCCGCGCTGAATGCGCCGAGCCGCCTCGCCGATGCTGACCACGCCCGTTGCACAGGCCGCCACCGGGGAATTCGCGGGCCCCTGCAACCCATATCGAATGCCCAAATAGCAGGGCGTGGTGGTAATAAGCACTGCGGGGGCTTTGGCGGGATTGATGGCGCGCGGTCCCCGTTCCTTGATCTTGCAGGCCTGAGTCTCCACAAAATCCAGCGCCCCAAACGCACTGCCCATCTCGACGCCAACCAGCGTGCGATCCTCTTGCTCCAAATCCAGCCCCGAATCGGCCAACGCCTCGGCGACAGCCGCCACAGCCAGATGCGTCACGCGCCCCAAGCGCCGGACATCCCGGCGATCCATATATTGACGAGGATCGAAGCCTTTTACAGCCACGACGATTTGAGTGGGAAGTTCTGATGGATCATAGTCCGTAATCCGACCAGCGCCCGTACGCCCTGCCAGCAAGCCCTCCCAGGTGGAAGGCGCATCCAGGCCCAGACCGCTGACGGCCCCCATGCCTGTGATTACAACGCGTCGTTGAGTAGATGTCATTGATAAGATCTCCTTTGATATTAACAGTGAACTCATAGAAAGAATTCGGGCCTCAAAAAAACGCATTCATACCAATCTGACAACCCGATCCTTCGACCTGCAAGCATAGCATAAGCTATAAACCTTGACAACGCCTTGGGGACGCGTTGCCACTAATGCTAGAATAAGATGACGCCTTTCTCATCCCACACTCAGTTACGCGACCATTTTCATAACCTGGTGTTTTCTACAGTGCCAGCGTCGCGTAAACTTCCTCGACTATCGTGACCGATTACCACAGCCTGAATGACGCCATGCTGGTGCAGCTCGCCAAAGAGGACCCCGAGGCCTTCGGCGAACTTTACGAGCGTTATGTCACAAAAATTTACAACTACATCTATTATCGCGTTGGTGATCAGGAAGAAGCCGAGGACTTGACAGCCCGCACGTTCTTTCGGGCGCTGCGCAAAATCGGCAGCTACGAAGAACGCGGCCTTCCCTTCTCCGCCTGGCTCTACCGCATCGCCCACAATTTAGTGGCCAACTGGCATCGCTCTCAATCCCGCCGCAAATCGGTGCAATTGGATGAACTCATCACCGCCACATCCGATGTCTCCAGCCCCGGCGCTCTGGTGGAGAAACAGGAGGCCAAAGAGACGCTGTTGGAAGTCATTAGAGAACTGCCCGAAGATCGCCAACAACTTCTCATTCTCAAATTCGTCGAGCGCATGCCCAACGCCAAAATCGGCCAGGTGATGGGACGATCCGAATCCTCTATCAAATCACTCTATCACCGCACGCTCAAAACGCTTCGTTCCGACCTGCAAAACAGGGGCCTCCTCTAAGCGAGCGTCTAAAAATTATCTCCCTTTTTCCGAATCGCCACACATTTCTTACGTCATGTCGAAGCGAAGCGAGACATCCCCTGGCGGAAGGATAGACGCTCTCAACTGGGGAGATTTCTCCTCGCTTCGCTCGTCGAAATGACGTAGAAAGGGAAGTTATTTTAGACGATCACTAAGCAAACGCTCATCCCTTGCAACCGATGTCATCTAAATTTGGCGTAGTCGTCGATTCCACCTGCGATCTGCCCGCAGACTGGCCCTATCACCCTCGCGTCCATATCATCCCGGAGCACATTCGCTTTGAAGATAAAGACTATCGCGAGGGCATTGACATCACCCCGGCTGAGTTTTTTCAAAAAGTGCTGAAACAGGGCTCCATTCCCAAAACGTCTCAGCCCAGTCCCGGCGAATTCGCCGAGCTCTACCGCCAGCTTGCAGGACGATACGACGCCATCTTCTCCATTCATCTGGGGGCCAAACTCAGCGGCACCTACCAATCAGCCGTGCTGGGCGCGCAGATGGTTGCAGATGAGATCACCGTCTATCCCGTCGATTCCAATAATGGCTCGGCTGGCGTCGGATTCATGGCCGATGAAGCCTTCGAGATGATAGACGCCGGGGCCGCGCCCGAAGCTATTTTGCAACGGATGCAAATTCTGCGGGAGCGCATTCAGATTTTTCTCACGCCCCGGGATCTGACCTTTCCCCGTCTCAGCGGACGCATCAGCGCCCTGGGCGCGTTTATCGCCTCAGTACTGCACATCACCCCCATCATCATCCTTACTGACGGTGAGCTCATCGCCAGCGAACGGGCCCGCAGCCGCAAAAAAGCCATTGCCAAAATGGTGCAAATGATGTCGGACCGGCTGGGCGGTGGGCTGGTCAACATCGCCATCATTCACTCCCAGGCGCCCGAAGATGTTGCTCCCTTCAGAGATGCTGTAATGGCCGCTTTGCACCCGCAAAAACTCTGGACCGCCGAACTCTCCAGCTCCGTTTCAGCTCATCTTGGCCCCGGCACCATCGGCATCGTAGGCTATCGCACCGATTGACGCTCCCCTTCTGGCAACATCATGACAAAAGAACCTTCTTCCCATCGAGTAGAACAATACACCCGCACCCTTGTCTTCGAAGGACCCGCCAAGGCGCACCTCTATGCCAGCCCGATTCTGCCCGAAGAGGAACAGCTATTCAAGACCATCGATCTGCTCTGGCAAAACATGCAGATCGTAGAACCCAAGACGGAATTTAGAAGCGCATTACACGCCCAACTGATTGAAGAAGCGAAACGCGAACAAACCATGCAGCAACTGGGCTTCCCAAAGGAGAATCATCGGTCGCGCAAACCCTGGATTGCTTCGGCCGCGGCCCTGGGCGCTGCAGCGACGCTGGCGGGCGCCTTCGCCTACTGGCGCTGGACGACATCCCGGCAGGCGGCCTGACTTCAAAATCTCCCGCCAGTGCGAGAAACCTTCCGCCATTACAAAGCATCCAAAAGTGGACGAAGAACCAGCATTCATGTTCGTTCATGATTTGGCAAATCTCATAAAACCCCATAGAATAGAAGCGGGAAGAAGCTTTCTTCCCATTTTTGTGCGCCCACCGTTCATTTTTCCCGGGTGCAATACATATCCGAGGTTAAGAACTTATGACCAAGTATTTTAGCAAGATCACCGGTTGGGGCATGTATGTGCCCGAAAGAGTGCTGACGAACCATGATCTGGAAAAGATGATGGACACCAATGACGAATGGATCGTCTCGCGCACCGGCATTCGGGAACGTCACATTGTTGCGGAAGGGGAAAGCACCGTCAGCATGTCGGTGGAAGCCTCGAAACGGGCGCTGGAAAAAGCAAACCTCGAGGCCGAGGACCTGGATCTGATCATTCTGGCCAGCTCTACGCCCGATTACCTGGTGCCTCCGGCCTCCAGCATCATCCAGGACCAACTGGGCGCCGAGTGCGGGGCCATGACTCTGGTGGCTGGCTGTTCCGGTTTCGTTTATGGGCTCAACACCGCAGCCCAATTCATTCGTTCGGGCGCTTATGAGCACATCCTGATCATCGGAGCCGAAACCATCAGCGCCGGCATCGACTGGGAAGATCGCGGCACCGCCATTCTCTTTGGCGATGGCGCTGGGGCCGTCATCATCAGTCGCACCATGCAGCCCGGCGGCCTGCTCAGCATGAAGATGGGATCGGACGGCGCGGGTTGGGACGCCCTCATCGTCCCCGCCCTGGGCACTAAAAATTATCCCAGCCACGAAAACATCGACAACAAAGAGCATAAACTGAAGATGAAGGGACGTCCGGTCTTCAAATTCGCCACCCGTGTAATGAGCGACGCCACCGTGGACGTGGTTGCTGAGGCGGGCCTAACCATGGATGACATCGATGTGCTTATTCCCCATCAGGCCAACCAGCGTATCATCGATCTGGCCCTGCGGCGTCTCAACTTCCCGGCGGAAAAAACCATTGTCAACCTCGATCGTTATGGCAACACCTCTGCGGCTTCTGTGCCCCTGGCCATGATCGAGGCTCTGGAAGACGGTCGTATCAAAGACAACGATAAAGTGGCGATGATTGCGTTCGGCGCCGGTCTCACCTACGCCGCTGCGGTCTGGCAATTCCAGCCCATGGATGTCGGCCCCGAGGACGAGGCAATCCTGGTCACCAACTGGCCCGTAGACAACGCCTTTCAGCGCAAACTGCAAGAGATGCGCACCGCAGCCTTCCGCATGAAAGTCCAGGCCCGCACCAAGGCCTCTGAAGCGTCCATGGCTATCATGCTGCCCCTCTATTCCTTCCGCAAGGGCCTGAAGAAACGGGGAAAGAACGGTAAAAACAATGACCCCAAGGCTATCGAAGACAATCAGCGTGAATAACGCCACTATTTTGTAAAATCAAAGCCCCGACAACCGACATGGTTTCGGGGCTTTTTCTTCCCAGACAGCCAAACGCAAACTTATTCCGCTGAATGTATGATCGCGCATGACGTCGGTTCATTACACTTCAACGCTTTTGGGATTATTCAGGCAACCACCGCTTTTGACGCCTCCAGGAGGCGCCTAGTCCCCACGAAATCTGATAGAGGCTCTTCTTTACCTGCGCAATCGTTTATTCAGCGCCCGCTTGATGGCCTTGCGCGCATACACATGGCGATGCACCGTCTCCCGCAGCACCCAAGGCTCAGCGCCCGCCAACAAACCATGCCGCACGCCCGCCGGAACGACGATAGTCATGCCCGGTCCAAATGCAATGGCTTCGCCATCGAGCATGAATATTCCCGAACCGCTGATGACATCAAAGATCTCATCGTGATGCTCATGAAGATGATCGGACACGCGGGCGCCGGGCTGCATGGTCACCAGCACCGCCACCAGATCTTCGCCGACATAAAACGGCCGGGCAATGATGGGCTCATCCCCGCTGGCCGCATAGTCATGCAACCGATAAACGTATTCATCTATTGTATGCGATTTCATTCGGAATGATGTTGTAAAAATTCCAGCAGACCGATGGCCGCGACCAGGGCGACCGAAATGAATAATAATTCCATAAAAACTCCTTGCCATTGAAAACCCATCATACACCCGAAAGTCGCGGCATTCTTGACGACATTCAGTCGAAAACGCGATTTTTCTCCTACGCCCCGCCGCCCACGTCCGTTTGCCCGAAATCCCCGGCTCTTGTAAGATAGCATCATGAGCGACGTCCTTCTTTTTGACCTGAGTCAGCAACTGGAAAAGCTGTTCGCCGAAAAACGCTACGCGTCCGGTTTCGCTCTTGGACGCCACATCCTGCAATTTTATCCCCGGCATTTGCCCACTTACAAACAAATGGGACTGGCCGCCCTGACTGCAGGGTTGACTGCCGATAGCGCCGACCTGTTGCAACGGGCCTTGAGCGCCGATCCCGAAGATGGCGACATGTGGGCGGCGCTGCATGACGCAACCACGCAACTGGCCATGCACCCCGACGCCGAGGTGGCGGGAACTTACGCCCACGACCTGCTGCGACCGGAAGCAAACGATTCGATTATTGCCCAGGGGCATCTGGCCATGCAGGCGGGAGAATGGAAAACGGCTTATGAAGCATATCGCACCGGCTATCTGGCGCACCCGCAACGCATGGATGCGGGCCTGGGATTGATGACGGCGCTCTTTCATCTGGAACAATGGCGGGCGGCGCTGCAAGTGACGCAGCACATCCTGGCAGAGCTTCCCTACAGCCTGAAAGCATTGTGGTTTGCTGTGCGTTGCGCATATTTGCTGGATGACCACACCCTCCCCATTCAGCGCCACCTTCGCACCGCCCACAGCCTCGACCCCGACGATCTTTACGTCATCCGCTGGTTCGATGACATCCCTGATGAAGAGATTCCGCGCCCACAAGCCACGCTTCCGGCCTGGGATGATTCGGAACTGTGGGAGCATTGGGTCAGCAGATCAGCATCCGAACCGAAACCGCCATCGCAAGAGATTCAGGCAACGTTGAAACTTGGGTGAAAAGGGGATGATTGTGGCAAAATGAAGCCAACAAAAGCCTTCATCTTTCAAAAAACAAGGAGCAAAACATCAACATGGAACGCACATTTGTCATGATCAAGCCCGACGGCGTGCAGCGCGGACTCATTGGACAGATCATTACCCGTTTCGAGCGCCGCGGCCTCAAAATCATCGATATGAAATTCGTCCACGTCTCCCGCGAGCTGGCGGAGAAGCATTATGCCGTACACAAGGGCCGCCCCTTCTACGACGGTCTCATCGAGTACATCACCTCCGGGCCCGTGGTGGCCATGGTGCTGGAAGGAAGCAACGCCATCACCGTCGCCCGCAGCACCATGGGCGCCACCAACCCCGCCGACGCCGCCCCCGGAACCATTCGCGCCGACTTCGGCATCGAGATCGGTCGCAACCTGGTTCATGGCTCAGACGGGCCCGAGACCGCAGCTTTCGAGATCGGCCTGTGGTTTGGCGATGATCGCCCCGCCTGGACACGCGATGTGGATCGCTGGATTTTCGAATAATCATCCGCCCCGCCCCGGCGGGTTGTCAGGCTGAAGACAAGCGTGATGAAACCCGCACGGGCCTTTCATCACGCTTTTTTCATCTGCGGAGCAAACTATGAACCGCCCCAAAATCGCCGTCCTCACCGGCGCTGGCGTCTCCAAAGGCAGTGGCATCCCCACCTATCGCGATGGGGCCGACAGCCTGTGGAACCATTATCACCCCCAGGAGCTGGCCACGCCCGAAGCCTTCGCCCGGGATCCCAAACTGGTGTGGGAGTTCTACGACTGGCGGCGTCAGAACATGGCCAAAGCCCGGCCCAACGCCGCCCATCTCACCCTGGCCGAGATGGAAGCGGCCCTGCCCGATTTCACCCTGGTCACCCAAAACATCGACGGCCTGCACCGGGCGGCGGGAAACCGGAACATCCTTTATCTGCACGGCGACATCTGGCTGGTGCGCTGCACGGAATGCGATTATCGGGACGAAGATCGCCGCGTCCCCCTGCCCGAGCTGCCGCCCCGCTGCCCCCGCTGCGGAGCCCTGCTGCGGCCCGACATCGTCTGGTTTGGCGAAACGCTGAACCCGCAAACCCTTTATGAGGCCGAGCAGGCTTTCCGTTCCGCAGATCTGGCCCTGGTCATCGGCACATCTTCGGTCGTCTATCCCGCAGCCTACCTGCCATTTTACACCATCGAAACGGGCGGGCGGGTGATTGAGTTCAACATGGAACGCACAGCGCTTTCACCCTACGCATCCGAGGTTATTCTCGGGCCCAGCGAAAAAACGCTGCCCGCCTGGTGGAAAAACTTTCGCCAAACGTGATTCAAGCCCTTCGCAAACCTCCTTTTGGCTATCCGCACGCAATTGGGTACAATGGATAAGATGACATCTCGCGTCTCTCCCAAACAAACGTTGAAAAAAATGGCGCGGCGCATCGCCATAATTGGCGATTCCATTGCCGCCGGTTACGGATTGCCGCCCGCATACGCTTGGCCCAATCTTCTGGCGGAGCAACTAAACGAAAACTGGCCCCGGTTCGATTGGCAATTGCTCAATGCCAGCATCCCCGGCGATACGACGCCCGACGCCTATGTTCGCTTCGACGCCATCCGCCGATATCGACCGCACATCGTTCTCATCGCCCTGGGCGTCAATGATTGCCGCCGCGCCGCCAGCCCCATCGTGCAGCGGCGCATCGAACGTTTTCGGCGGAACGAACAGACATGGTGGGGCAAAAGCGCCATCCTGAGACGCGTCGGCCATCGCCTCCTCTCTCCCTCCACCATCGAAATCGCCCCCGAAGCATCCTCCCAGGTCTCCATCGATGATTTTACAGCCATCCTAAGCTGGATGGTGCGGCAGAGCCAGGCCGTCCAGGCGCTGCCGGCATTGCTCACGCTTTCACCCCTGGCTCCTCGGCTGGCGGAGCATCCCGATTTTTCCGCTTGCGCCAATTACAACGCCATCATACGCGAGATCGCCGGCGCCACCGGCGCCGCCCTCATCGAGGTCAATCGGGCCATGTCCGCCACCGCCTGGCAGGTCGACGGGATTCATCTCACCGCCCTGGGCCAGGCGCAATTGGCCCAACGCGTCTTCCGCAACTTCCGTCGCCCCCCGATTGCTCCCCATCTCGGGTTGGAGGTTCCCGCAAACAATGCCCAAATGGCCCCCTCACTGGCTTGAAGTCACCGATCCCGATGTGCTGGCCGCCATCGAACGCGTGCCCCGGCATCGTTTCGTGCCCGAACATCTGCAACAGCAAGCCTACGACGATCGTCCGCTGCCCATCGGCCAGGGACAGACCATCTCCCAGCCTTTCGTCGTAGCACTGATGACCCAGGCGCTGGCGCTGACGCCCGACTCCAAAGTACTGGAGATCGGCACCGGCTCCGGCTATCAGACGGCGATTCTGGCCGAATTGGCGAAAACCGTCTACACCATCGAGGTGCGCCCCGAATTGCAGGAACGGGCCCGGCGCATTCTCGACGCCCTTGGCTACGCCAACATCCACTATCGCGTGGGCGATGGCTGGATGGGCTGGCCTGAAGCGGCCCCCTTCGACGCCATCATCGTCACCGCGGCCGCGGCTGAATGGCCCCAGGCGCTGATCAAACAACTGGCGGAAGGCGGACGCATGGTGATTCCCGTAGGCGAAAGCGACTGGAATCAAACCCTGTGGCTGCTCACCAAACTGGATGACAGCCTTATCAAAGAATCCCTGGGACCGGTGCGCTTCGTCCCTCTCATCAAATCTGAAAACCTCCAACCCCCTGATCGCTCATGACTCGTATCCTCATCGTCGGCCACAAGGGCCAGCTAGGCGGCATTCTCTACAACTATCCCTCGGAACATGAACGCCTGGGCATGGATTTGCCTGAGCATGACCTCACCAACGCCGCCGAAACCCAGTACGCTCTGCGCCAGATGCGCCCGGAACTGGTCATCAACACGGCAGCTTTCACCAATGTGGATGCAGCGGAATCGGACCCCGACCAGGCCTACCGCATCAACGCCCACGCCGCCGGCAATCTGGCCCGAGCCTGCCGCGATCTGGGCGCTTCGCTGCTGCACATCTCCACCAACGAGGTCTTTTCGGGCCAGCGCCAGGGTCAGCCCTATGATGAGTGGGATGCGCCCGACAATATGCAGGGCAGCGCTTACGCCCGCTCCAAGCTGGCGGGCGAGTTCGCCATCCGCTTCTACAACGCCGATGTGCGGATCATCCGCATCGCCTGGCTTTTCTCTCCGGGCGGCGTCAACTTCCCGGCCAAAATCGTGGCCGCGGCCGACAAGCATGGGGCGCTGAAGGTCGTGGACGACGAGTTTGGCAATCCCACCTACGCCCCCGACCTGGCCGCAGCGCTCTACAAACTCATCGACCTCAAGGCCCCGCCCGGCATCTACCATCTCACCAACAGCGGCGCGGCCAGCCGCTACGAGATGGCCAAACTGACACTACAACTTACGGGCCGCGGGCATATTCCCATCGAACCCATCCCGCACACAGCCTGGCAGCGGGCCGCCACGCCGCCATTGCGGGCGCTGCTGGCCAATCGGGCCGCCGCCGCCCTGGGCGTCACCCTGCGCCCCTGGCAAGAGGCCCTGGCCGATTGGGCGGAAAAGATCAGTAAACAGTGAGCAGTGGGAAAGTAATCAGTATGCAATGCAAGAACATTCACCGCAAAAACTGATTACTGCTAACTGATGACTGTTCACTGAACCATGCCTACTGGGGGATGGAGATACGATAAACATTCCACCATGAAACCACGCCCCGGAAAATCCCCAAAACGCTGGGCCGGATGGCTGGCTGCCGGTCTCATGATCCTCATCACCAGCCTGTGGGCGTATTGGGGGGCGGCGGAGTTGTATTACGAGGGCTGGG
>JALSPL010000126.1 GCA_026985975.1 Anaerolineae bacterium
CCAGCAAGAGTGCGCTGGTGATGGAAAAGCTGAGGAGTATCTTTCGTTTGGTCATGTTTCCCTCCCGGAGAGAGATGAAAAGTGAAATGATGGAGTGAGCGTTGAATGGGGTCAATTGTTCCGAAAATAAAGTTATGTTTACGTCATTCCGAAGGAGCGTAGCGACTGAGGAATCTCCCCGTCTGCAAACGCGAGATTCTTCGTTCCCGTTGGTCACTCAGAATGACACAGACGTTTTTCATTCTTATTGGCGTGCAATCGCTCATGGCGCCTGTCCCATAAATAAACGTTGGCGTCGTTTGCAGAGACGCACTCGAAGCCAACGTTGGCCTGGCGCACCACGTCATGCGTAAAACGTAAAACGTGATGACTTTACGCATGACGCATTACGTTTTACGGGCTTGGCTGTTCCGCCAGATTGGCTCGCTCATCTTCATCCTGATTGGCGAGCTCATGCTCATGACGATTGTTGTGAATGGACGTCATGCGTTTTTCGGGCGGTTATTGCGGCCAAAGAGCGTCGCCATCTCGGCCAGGCCCGCCTGGATGCCCGCGGTGAGTTGGTGGGGCGGATAACGCCAGGCCCAGTTGCCCGCGGCTACCGCAGGCGTGTTCATGCGGGCTTCGCTGCCCAGGTTCATGCAATCCTGCATGGGGATGACGGCCAGGTTGGCGGTGGAGGCCATGGCCAGTCGGATAAAATCCCAGGCGATATCGCCGCCATCCACCCGCAAATAGCGGCGGACGTAATTTTGTTCCCGCTCGGAGGCTTTTTCATACCAGCCGCGGGTGGTGTCGTTATCGTGGGTGCCGGTGTAAACGACGCAATTTTTGTTGTAATTGTGCGGCAAAAAGGCGTTGCTGGCGTCACTATCCCAGGCAAATTGTAACACTTTCATCCCGGGAAAACTGTAATGATCCCGCAATTCGTAAACGCCCGGGTCCGGTTCGCCCAGATCTTCGGCCAGGAGGGGCAGATCGCCCAGGGCGGCGATGATTGCATCGAAAAAGTCTGTGCGGGGTCCATCTCGCCATTCGCCGTGTTCGGCGGTTTGGGCGTCGCCGGGAACCGTCCAATAGTTGTAAAAGCCGCGAAAATGGTCGATGCGGATCATGTCATACAGGCGCAGGTTGGCCCGGATGCGTTGAATCCACCAGGAAAAGCCGTCTTCTGCCATTTTCTCCCAATCATAGATGGGGTTGCCCCAGAGCTGGCCAGTGGGAGAAAAATAATCGGGAGGCACGCCCGCCACCACCACAGGCTTCGCCTGATCATCGAAAAGGAACTGGCTGCGATGGCTCCAGGCGTCGGCGCTGTCCATGGCCACGTAGATGGGGATATCGCCGATGATGCGGATATGCTTCTCATTGGCGTAGGTCTTCAGCGCCCGCCATTGTTCGAAAAACAACCATTGCTGAAAATAGTGAAAGCGGATGATGTCGATCAGGCGTTTGCGCGCATTGCGCAAGGCAGCGGCGTCCCGGTCTCGCAGGGCGGGCCGCCATTGATTCCAGGGGCGGCCGCCATGCTCATCTTTCAGGGCCATGAACAACGCATAATCATGCAGCCAGGCTTTTTCCTCCTCCACAAAATGCTTGAACGCCGCGGGCGCTTCATGCGTTTTGAAATGTTCGTAGGCTTTTTGGAGCAGCGCTTTTTTCCATTGTATGACCGGGCCAAAATCCACCCGCTCCTGGGGGAAGGGGGGCGCGGCCAAATCGCGATAACCGAGATAGCCGCGTTTCAGCAGATCTTCGGGCGCAATGAGCAGGGGGTTGCCAGCGAAAGCGGAGAAGCATTGATAGGGGGAATCGCCGAAGCCGGTGGGCCCCAGAGGCAGCACCTGCCAGAGTTGCTGTTGGGCTTTCGCCAGCCAATCTACAAAATGAAATGCTTCTGCCCCCAGATCGCCAATGCCGTACGGTCCCGGAAAAGAAGTGGGATGTAATAGAATGCCGGAAAGTCGCTGTTTGATCATGTTTTGGGGAGAGAAACGATGAGAGCATTCAAAAAGGGACGCCGCCATGGAGCTTTTATGAAGATTCGGTGCAAGTGGGTTTCGGACATGGAGGAAGAAAGGCCGCGTCGCCCAACATTCGCTTCCGATCCCGATGGAGCCAGCACCGTGTTTATCACAGCGTCAATCGATTTTGCAGATTATAACCGCCATCCAGCTCAAAGACCAATCTATGGTAGGATTGCGGCCGCTTTCTGACTGCCCGTCTCGCACGCTCGGAAACCGTGTATCGAATCTGCGCGCCCGAACCGTTGTTCAGATCAATGACCGTCTCTAAAAATAAGACGCTGCGATGGCCTTTATCAGAACTGCCGGACGCCGGATTATGAAAAGGTTGTAATAAAATCGCCCGACTTCGACATTACCCTTTGCGGAACAACGTTGCCATATCCCGGGCGAATTTGGCGCCAGCAAAGAAAACGACGAGAAATTCCAGGCGTCCTAAAGCCATTGCCGCCGTAAAAACAGCCAGGATGAATGGCGGCGACTCGGGCCTGACCGCACCGACTGAAAGTCCCACCGTCGAGAGCGCCGAGACCAGGTCGAAGGAAGCGTCGCGCAGCGAAATGCCGCTCCCCACCAAAATCAGCAGGCCCAACGAGAAGAACAACACCTGAAAAGTCACCGAGGTGATCATCTCCCGCACTTCGGCGTCGCTGACCTGGCGACGTTGGCCCGCACGCCACACCATCAACGGATAGCTGGCGGTGCGGGGAAGCTGATATTTGCGAATTTGCCAGCGCAATACTTTCAGCAGCAAATAGGCCCGCCAGAGCTTGATGCCGCCGGCGGTGGAAAACGCGCCGCCGCCGATGAACATCAGCAAAAGCAGCGTCACCAGGCCGAAGTCATCCAGGTTGGCCAGATTAACGGTGGAGAAACCGGTGGTTGTGAGGGCCGAAACCGCCTGAAAGGTCCCATCAATCCAGTGATATAGCCCCAGCGGCAAACTGCGCCAGGTAAGCAGTCCCGCTCCCAAGATCAGCAGGATTAAGAATATCCGCATCTCGCCATCCCGGGCGGCGTCGCGCCAACGTCGTCGCCACAGGGCGTAATGAACGGGAAAACTGATGGCTCCTAAAATCATGAGCAGGATGGAGACCGCCTCCACCCACACGTTTTTGAACGCGGCGATGTTGTCCATGCGGGTGGAGAGGCCGCCGGTGGAAAGCGCCACAAAGGTGTGGTTGATAGCATCGAACCAGGAAAGCCCCGCCAGTCGATAGAGCGCCCCGCCCGCCAGGGTGTAGATGGCGTAGATGATGAAAATCAGGCGGGTGGAGTAAGCGAGATTGGCCCGAAGCTGCTCGGAGCGAGCCTCGGCCTGATAGAGTCCTGTGCTATTGGCCCCGACCAGCGCCGCGCTGACCAATACGACCAATCCCAGGCCGCCCAGCCACGACATCCAGCTTCGCCACAGCAGGATGATGTGGGGCGTATGCTCGGGATCGATCACCGAGAGTCCGGTGGTGGTCCAACTGCTAACCGTTTCGAAAATTGCCTGAGAAAAGGTGGCCGGCGTGAGGCGCAGGAACGGGAATGTGGAAATGGCGGGAGCCAATATCCATAAAAACAGGACGATGACGCCGCCCTCGCTGAGTGAAAGGGGATTGATCTCCCCCCTGGGGCGCTGTAGAATGAGTAGGCCGCCTACGAATAATGAGCCCATCATGGGCATGAAGAAAGCCCCGAGCTGCGCCCGCTGATAATCATCCTGAAACGGGGTGACGAGAAGAGGAAACAGCATCGACACAGCAAGCGCGGCCAGGCCCCAGCCCACATATCCCAAAATGAGCCGATAGCGCGTGCGCAGCCGCTGTGAATAGCGTTTGTTCATAGATTCCTGGCCGCTTCTTCGCCCAGGAGATGGCTGATGGCTGTGCATTCAGCCTCTGCTTTGGTCACCAGCAACACCCGATCCCCGGCATGTAGCCATGTGTTGCCTCGCGGGATGATTGGTTCGTCGTTGCGGGTGATGGTGGCGATGAGTGCATTTTCCGATAACCCCAATTCATTGAGCTGCTTTTCGGCCGCCGGCGAGTCATCGGTGATGGACAACTCGGTGACCATGATCTTTCCTTCCGATAGAGGCGTGAGGGAAATCATGTCCTCCAGGGTGGCCCGTTGTTCCACCAGAGTGGTGAGAATGGTTGACATGCTGACCACGGCATCTATCCCCAGGCGCTGAAATAAATCCACATGGCTGGGATTGG
>JALSPL010000127.1 GCA_026985975.1 Anaerolineae bacterium
AACTGGAGCCGCCCAGGAAGGTGCTGTAGGTGAGGCCGGGCCCCAGATCGGTTGTGGCCTCGGGAGCGGCCGCTGCGGCCGAGCGGCAGGGAGCGAGGATGGTCGCGCCCTGGATGCGAGGGGGCGTGGCGGGGAAGGCGTCGGGCGTTTGCAGCAGGGGCAGGCGCACATCGCCCACGGCTGTGTGCGCGAGGATGGCGTCGGGCCGGGATGGGTCCCCGAGCAGGGCGACGCCATCGGCCCCTTCCACCCGCATCTGCACCTGGCTCCATGCCTGATCGCACATCCCGTGGCAATCCAGTTTCCACGCAAACCCATGATCGCCGGTGAGGATGAGGTCAACGCCCGGATACAGGTCGGCATAGCGCACGCCCCGCCAGACGGGGACATGGGGCCGCCAGCGGCTTTCGTCCGCGCCGATGAAGTAGCTGACCACCGTTTCCGCGGGCGCGAAGGGTTCGATGCGGGGGTGCGGATCCGCGTTGGGGAAGGTGATCCTGAGGTTGACGCCGCGGAAGGGCCCCGCGGCAACGGTCGCGCGCTTCAAACCGGTCGCGTCCTGGGAATCCTCCTGGGGACGCGGCTCCAGGAGGGTGATCCAGATGGCCCCGTCCCGCCCGATCCACATGGTCTGGCCCGGGCCGCCCCACACCTGAAAGCGGGCGTCCGCATCCCACTGACCCTGATTCTCGACAAACAGCACCGCACTGCCGTCAGGTTGCAATGCAGCAGAAAGAGGCGACGGCATTATGTCGGATGGTCCTGCCGTCACATGCAGCGCCGGCAGGATACACAACAGGAAAACAACCCATGCAACTGTCGTCAATACGTGAGAATGCGATCTCAAAACGTTCATAGTGAACCTCCGCAACATGAAGTGAGTGTTCTTCAATTTGACGACGGTGCAATGTCCGAGCGCTTGTCCCGTTCCATGCTGCGGTAATGCCCATGATGATGTCAGGGAAAGCGGACAGACAATGATATTGGGCAAGTCTGCGTCGTCATAGCGAAAGGGAGTCGCAAGTTGATGTCTTTTTTATTATACGCCTAAACAGGCGCTGAATCAATAGAATTATTAGAATTATTGTGGCGATTACCCATATCTTGCAAAAGCCGCGTCGGCCGTAGACTTTCGAGGTCTGCGAGACCTCGAAAGTCTGGTGGAGCAGTGGCAAGCGGGCATCGTTATCGACTTATGGGTAATCATCGCAATTATTTGTTGGAATTGGTGTGTTTGTTGAGTGATAGTGATTGACTACGCGCAAACACTCCAAACGCGTCGGTGTCCGGCGGCTGGTGTTTGACACGCTTCCAACTCAAGTAGGACACACCCAAATCCATTAGCCGCAAATGTCTGTTTATGTTATAATTTCTCCGTAATTTCAGCCGTCTCCACCGTTTCCACTCTGCCGGGAGTTTAATGATGCCGTATTCACGTATTCGGGAAGCGCCGGAATCCAGTTCTGCCGCCACATTGCGGGCAGTCGTAGCCGCCTTGAACGACGCCTGGCACGCGCCGCAACATAGCACCCCTACAGAAAAACGGCTGTCCCAATTCACACAATACTTGCCCGAGGCGATTACCAGAAGAGCCGTCGCCCGCACGGTGCGCAAACGCGCGTTGGCCCCCGCCCTGGCGCGTTATGTCAAGTCTGAAGGCCTGGCCCGACAGGCGGTTTCCCATTACGAGCAGGTGGACGGACGCATCGGTTACCCCGCCATCATCATCGGCGCGCCCAATGGCGGCGTAGCCTACCTGGCGGCGCTCATGGGCGCCGCCTTTCTGCCCGCCTATTTCCTTCTCAGCTTCGCTGATCACACCGAGCCAGATGACGTCGCAAGCTATCATGCGCACGGCAGCGACCTCATCGACACCATCCTGGCCGCAAATTCCGATTTATTGGCCATCAACCACTACGATCCCATCCACGATCGATTCCTGGTGGAGGAAGTCAATCACGTACGGCTGAAGCTGCTGGCAATGCCCGAAGCCTATCAGCAGTTTATCGAAAGACATCTGACTCGCGGTGGCGTCATTTTTTACATCGACAACAGCTATCCATGGCTGCAATATCACATTCGGGATCGCCACATGTTTCAGGTGGGCGGATTGGGAGGGTTCAACATACATGACTATCTCAGGGGCTCGAAGAAAATCGATGCCTGGTTGACGGCGCAAAAAAGTGAACACCGGGGCGGGTGGTCGCTGCCCGGCTACGATTTGATGGAAACGCCCGAATCCGAATGGGGTAGCCTGCCACAGTTCAGGGAGGCTGTCAAGGACTTCGCCGAAATCGGCGGATACCAATTCAAAGCCATCAATGGTGCGCACCCCGATGAGTTCAGCGCTTTGGCCTACACTGCTTATCTGTGGGAAAGCCGTATGCACGGTCGCAAGCCCAATGGCGTTCTGGTCGAATGCTTCAGCCAGATCAATCCCACGGCGGCATTACGGGCTGACCTGTTGCCGCTATGGATGCCATTCAATACGCAAGACAGTCTCGATTATTTCGCCAGTATGACGCCCTACATTCCCAAAAATCTGCCCGTGGGCCTATCTCTGTTGGCCAACTTTACCCAAACGCCCGATCTGCCTCCGGCGCTGGCCTGGAAAGAGGTGGGAGAAAAAATCGGGCCGGTGCATTGGATCGGCGTCCATCCCAAACGCTATCCTATGGATATCCCCGCCATTTTCGATTATGCGCCCGAGTTGCAACAATGGGTGCAGGAGCATCCGGGCCAGGAGCCGCGCCCGCATCTCTCCCCCGAAGAATTGCTGGAGATGATAAAATATCTCAACCATCACGGTTCCCGGCTGTTCACTTATCTGCTAAATAGCAGCGATGATGACGATGAAGAGCAGCGCATCGCAGACGACGCGCCGCTTATAAATGTTTATGAAATGGCCGAATAAAACGTCCTCCTCATGCTACAGTTCGACTTTGTGTAGGGGCTTTTTCCTAAAGAACAATGAAAGCGCTTTGTCCGCTTCTACTGGCGATTGCGGGGTTGCTGCTCGCCCTATCAGGCTGTGGCGGAGCCGGCAGGCCAGCGCCGCTCGATCACGACATCCGTCCAACGATCCATCTCCCGCCCACCTTTACTCCCACCGCCAGCCCGTCGTCCACAGCCTTACCCGGTTCCACCCCCACGATCGCCCCCACACAAACGCCGAACGCCACTATCAGTCCAGCGTTCACGCCCGAACCCACCGCAACCGCCGCCTCCAAACCCGTTCAGTCGCCCGTCACCATCAGCGATGACGCCCGCGTCCTGCAACATGCAGTCGACCCCTCGCCCATCCTGCAACAATTGGCTCCCCTTTACCTGGAGGCCGCCAATGCCAATATCGTCAGTTACGATGGGCGGCGGGCGATCATTCCCAGTCCCGCCTACACCAACGGCATCTATGTGCGGGACGCGTTTTACGCCACCCTGGGCCTGGAGGATGCGGCGCTGTTCGAGGAAGCTTACCGCTGGTTTGAGGCGGCGCAGCTTCCTTCGGGTCAGATTCCCACTGCTGTCGCTTTCGATCCGGCCGATCAGTCCCTTATCCCCAGGGATGACGAGAGCACCCTCATTTTCCTGATCTGGTCGGGATTATTGCAGCGCCAGGGTAAGAGCGCAAATCCAGAGGTGATCGCCAAAGCGCTGGACTTCGTCCAGAAACACGAGTTGAATGCCCGCTATCTCTCGCCGCCCGGCAATTTTCGCTACTGGGCCGATTGCTGGCGAGTGACGCTTTCGCAAGCCATCACCTACAATCAGGGATATTACGCGCTGGCCCTGCAAATGATGCTGGAGATGAAACAGGAGGGCGTGACGCCGGAAATGGCGGAGCGGGCCGCGACCATCTACCGGGCGCAATTCAAGCCCCGAACCGGGCTTTTCACCCTCAGCGATCGCTGGCCCGGCATCTTTTTGCAGGATAGCTCCGCACTCATGCCCGAGTTCCTGCACCGGCTGTTCTTCCAACGCGGCATGATCCCCAACGACGCTATTCCCATCATTCTGAATCACCGGCTGATCACCGCGGGCGTAGCGGGTGACAATGGCGCGTTACTGGGATTGAAGAACATCGCCAACGCCGACGGCAGCTTCGCCAATCCCCTGTTCTTCGAGTGTCCCACCTCGGGCAAGCCCGGAGATTACCAGAACGGCGGCAACTGGCCCTTGTGGACCAACACCGAACTGGCCCTGGCCTACAGCGTGCGCCCGGACGCATGCTATCGGCAGGCGCTGGAGACCCTGGTGCAGCGAGAACTGGCGGATGGGTCGCCCGAGGAATACTGGGAGCTCAGCGAAGATGCGCCGGGCCTGGTCAGCCCCAACCGCTCAGGGTACGCGTGGAATGCGCTCATCGTGCGGGCGCTAAGATTTTCGGGGTTGATTCACTAAACATTATCGAGCGTCAAAGCCGCCTCACTCGGAGGCGGCCAGCCGGAACACCTCGCCGTCCAGGTCCAGCACATACAACTCGCCCGCCTCATCCTCGCCAAAAGAAGCGATGTTCAGACCCGAATCCAACGCCGACTGAGACTGCCAGACGCCGCTTTCATCCCGCCGCAGAACGGAGATGCGCCCACTACAGAAATCGGCGTAAAAGTAAAGCCCCCGCATTTGTGGAAACTGCCGTCCCCTGTACACATAGCCGCCAGTGATGGAACAGCCCTCGGGATGTTGATATTCCCACACAGGCGGGACTTTGCCGCTGGCGTCGCAACCCTCGGGCGGATCATAACAGTGACTGCCCTCCAGGGTGTTCCAGCCGTAATGCTCGCCGCCAGGGCTGTCAGCCGGTTGAAAATCGATCTCTTCCCACTTGTTTTGCCCGACATCAGCGATATAAAGATCACCCGTGGCCCTATCGAAAGAGAATCGCCAGGGGTTACGCAGGCCATAAGCCCATATCTCCGGTCGAGCGTCCTCCCGGCCCAGAAAAGGATTGGCGGCGGGAATGGCGTACGTTGTCTCGCCCGTCACCTTGATGCGAAGCATTTTTCCCAATAGCGACTCCAAGTTCTCGGCATTATCCCATGGATCGCCCGCCGCGCCGCCGTCGCCCATGCCGATGTAGAGATACCCATCCCGCCCGAATTGCAACTGCCCGCCGTTGTGGTTGGCCGCAGGTTGATCGATGCGCAGTATATCGACGCCCGAGGCGGGATCGGCAACCTGCAAGTCTTCCGCCCGATAACGGGCGGTCACCGTAGCGCCATCGCCCTCTTTGCTGCTGTAGTTCACATAGAACACGCCAGTGTCGACGAAATCGGGGGAGAAAGCCATACTGAGCAAACCCCGCTCCGACGCAGCCGAGTCCACCAGTTGGGTGATATCCAAAAACGGCGTTCGGCGGATGCCGCCATCTTCCACCACCCAAATGCTCCCGCTCTTGGCGACCACAAAGAGACGCCCGCTGCCATCCCCGGCGTGGGTGAGATAGGTGATCGCCTCGGGCAGCGTGGTGACGGCCTGCAAACTGATTCGAGGCGGAAAAACGACAGGGATGGGCGTCGGTGTGGGAGACGATGTGGGAACAGTCGTGGGGACGAGCGTGGTTGCGGCAATGGTGACAGCGGGAGTCTTTGGAACCGGCGTGGCCGCAACAAGCGTCGCCGTGGGCGTAGAGGAAGGCGTCGGGACGGCGGGCAAGGTTTCAACGGGCGCAGGCGTGGGCGCGGGCGTCCGTCCCTGACATGCAGCCATAGACAACGCAAGCAGAAAAAAAAGAGGCGGAAAGAAACGTTTGGCAATAAAAGCAACAGCGTTCATAAGAGGAGTACGCATCGGAGGGAATGGGGGGCGATAAAAAATGATAGCAGATAACGACAGATTCTGCTATCGGTGATGCAACGAGGGAGCGCGTTTCAAAATTGGGGCGAAGCCCCAAATCAGACGTCTTGCGTCAGCGTCCCGCAGACTTTCAAGGTCTGCGAGACCTTGAAAGTCTTTTGGCGACGCACCCCGGATAGGCGGTGGATGATGAAAACGATGGAAACAGGCGCTGACGCATGTCTCACGTTGGCTTCGAGAGCGTCTCTGCAAACGACGCCAACGTTTATTTTCGGAGCAAGCGCCATGAGCGTTTGCACGCCAATAAGAATGAAAAAACGTCTGTGTCATTCTGAGTGACCAACGGGAGCGAAGAATCTCGCGTTTGCAGACGGGGAGATTCCTCAGTCGCTGCGCTCCTTCGGAATGACGTAAACATAACTTTATTTACGAAGCAGGCGAATGCCAATTGCCTACCATCCGCCCGGAAACCGTCGTGTAAAGCGTCTTGGTTTATGATACACTCAGAACGCCACCTTTTTTCGGACTCGCCTCTGGAGTAATCTCTATGAATCAACTGCTTGCCATCGCCTCAGCGTCCCGTACGACAAAGGCTTCGGCGTCAGACGCAACCGTCATCATGCGCCGCATCGCCGCCTTCGTCCTCTTGCTGGTATTGATGATGCTGGGGGCAATGCCCGCGGGCCGGGCCCTGGCTGCGGGCGGAGCCCCCGACCTCTGCCCGGCCTTGGCCCCGTCCACGGGCACCACTATCACCGTGACCACTGTTTCGGAGCTGGAGAGTGCGGTGAACAACGCCACCGCTGGCGACGTCATCCTCGTGGCCGACGGCGTTTACAATCTGGATGGCATCTACCTGCGCATCGACACGCCCGACGTCACCCTGCGCTCGGCCAGCGGACATCAGGATGCTGTGGTGCTGGACGGCAACTACATCACCACCGAGATCATTCAGATCATCGCCTCCAACGTCACCATCGCCGATCTGACGCTACGCGAAGCGTATGATCACCCCATTCACATCATGTCCACCGCCGACGGTGACGTCACGGGAACGCTGATCTACAACGTCCATGTCATCGACCCGGGCCAGCAGGCCATCAAGATCAACCCCTACGCCAGCGACGCCCAACACTTCCCGGATGACGGCGTCATCGCTTGCTCCCACATCGAGCTCACCGACGCCGGACGCGCGCACATCCGCGACAATTGCTACACCGGCGGCGTGGATGCGCATCAGGCCCTGGGGTGGGTCATCCGCGACAATCTCATCGAAGGCTTCTGGTGCACCAGCGGCCTCTCGGAGCATGGCGTGCACTTCTGGCGGGGCAGCCGCGACACCCTGGTGGAACGCAATCTGTTGCGCAACAACGCCCGCGGCGTGGGTTTCGGCCTCTCCACCAGCGGAACCGGTCGCGCCTACGACGACAATCCCTGTCCGGGAGCCAGCGGCTACGTGGACCACTACGGCGGCGTCATCCGCAACAACTTCATCTTCGCCAACGACAACGATCTCTTCGCCTCGGAATACGGCTTCGATTCGGGCATCGGCCTGTGGAACGCATGCGGGGCGCGGGCGCTGCACAACACGGTGGCGTCCACCCAGGCGCCCTTCTCCTCCATCGAGTGGCGATTCGACAACACCGAGGTGGACATCATCAACAACCTGGTCACCCACAACCTGAGGGACCGGGGCGGAACCGCCACGCTCTCGGGCAATCTGCAAAACCAGCCCCTGAGCGCGTTCGTGGATGGCGCGGGCGGGGATTTGCATCTCAGTGCGGGAGCGAGCGCGGCCATCGATCAGGTGAGCGCACCGGCCGATGTGAGCGATGATTTCGACGGCGAGGCCCGTCCCCTGGGCGCGGCCTCAGACGTGGGCGCAGATGAGCGCAATCCCGATCAGCTCTATTTCCCCGTCATCTTCATCAGCGCCCGCGCGGCCAGCGATGTGCAACTCGCCTGGCGTATCGACCAGCCCTGGCAGGCTTTCCACGTCCATCGGGGCGTTTCGCCCTATTTCGAGCCGCAGGGCGCGGGCCTGGCCACCCTCAGCGCCCTCCCCTGGCAGTGGATCGACCCCGGCGCGCTGGGCGATGCGGGCGAGAATCACTACTACCTGGTGCAGGGAGAAGATAACGACGCCATCATCAGCTCGCAACGCGTGGGCGAATTCGATTTCTCCCTGGTTCCGGGAGGAAATTGATCCATGCAAACAGCCGCCACGAATTCCGATAACATCCCCAAACTTCTGCTGGCCTGCACAGCCGTTCTCCTGTTGGCGCTGCTCATCGGCGCGCCCATCACCGCCGGGCCCGTCACGCCACAGTCGCCCGCGGCCCTGGTCGCCTCGCCCTACATCGGCGAGACCGCGCCCGCGTCCGTGGTCGTCGCCTGGGCCACCGACGCGTCCGGCAGCAGCGAGGTGCGATACAGCCAGGATACGAGCTATTCTCAGACAGCCGCGGCCACTTCCTTCGCCCGCGACGGCAAATACTGGCACTCGGCCGCCATCACAGGCTTGAGTGCAGACACTATCTATCACTATCGCGTCTTCACCGGCGGCATGGACCTGACCCCCTGGCCCGACGTCACCTTTCGCACCGCGCCCCCTGCGGACGCCACGCAGGTCACCTTCGCCGGGCTGGGCGACAGTCGCCCCGGTTCCGCCAGCAGTTCGCCCAGTCAGGCCGCGCTGGATATAGCCGCGCAGATGGCCCAACACACCTTCGCCTTCGCATTGCACACGGGCGACATCGTGCACTCCGGCGGCATCTGCACCGGAACGGACAGTTCCTGGAATCAGTATTTGCGGGGCTATTTCGACGTTTACGAAACAACCATCCGCCAGACGCCCCTTTATCCGGCTGTGGGGAACCATGAGCTGAACAACGGCTCCTGCGGTTATCAGGCTTACACCGATGTCTATCATCTGCCCGAAAACGCGCCCTCGGGCGATGAAGAACGCTACTACTCCTTCGATTGGGGCAATATCCACATCATTGCCCTGAACACCGAACAAAACTTCGCTCCGGGCAGCGCGCAATACAACTGGCTGGAAAACGATTTGCAGAACACCGACCGCCGCTGGATCGTGATCTTGTTCCATCGTCCGGCCTACAGTTCCGGCAACCATGGCAGCGATAGCGACGTGCAGCAACACCTCGTTCCTCTGTTCGAGCAGTACGGGGTGGATGTCGTGCTGAACGGGCATGATCACATCTATGAACGCACCTGCCCCATCAAAAACGGCGCCTGCACCACCGTGGATGACGGCGGCGTGGTGTATTTCGTCACGGGCGGCGCAGGCGCGTCTCTGTACAGCGCAGGAAACGCCTGGTTTACCGCCTATTCCGCCAGCAAACATCATTTCATGAAGCTGGCGGTGGATGACTGCACTATGGATATCCAGGCCATCGATGACGCAGGCAATGCGTTCGACACGTACAACATCGACAAATGCCTGGGGAATTTCGCGCCGCAGACCAGCCCCAGCATCGTCAACAACGCTCAAGATGTGCAACTCTCCTGGCAACACGTCACGCAGGACAGCAATGGGAAGAACGTCACCGTCAGCAAATATCGCATTTATCGGGATGCGACGCCCTACCAGGGAACGGCCGCGACCCAGGCCGACACGGTGAACGGGCCCTTCTCCACCAGCACCCCCGTCACCTGGATCGATCCCAACCGCGTCGGCGCCCCGACCACGAATTATTTCTATTACGTGCGCTCGGTGGTGATGGACGGCGTGCGAGAGATCCTCTCCGGGCTATCCAATCACATTGGCGAATTCGACTTCGCCCTGACGCCGGGGACAAGCCAGTAAGAGGCTCGTCATCCGCAAAACGTCGTAGGCGTCTATAAATTACTTCCCTTTCTTGCCGCGGGATGGCCCCCCTCAATCCCCCCGCAAGCGGAGGGAGGACTTCCGGGAAACTGCCGTTGGAAACGTAACAGAATGTTTCAGTTGCCCGAAAACCTCCTCCCCCGCGACGGGAAGTTATTTTTGGATCGACTGAAAAAAGATTGATCTCACGCAAAGCCACAAAGGCGCAAAGAAAAATACCAGGGTTTCGCCAAGAAAGACTGGCTGAACCCCCATCATTTTCGCTGCTTCCTCGACTGCTGTTACTGATTCCGACCTTTTTTCAGGAGAGCCATTTTTAGACGGTCACACAGTGAACCACGCTTTACGCTTTACGCCCCCATCATCCCACCACACTCTCATCCTCAGAGACCATTCATGCGCCAGCACACATTGCTACACACCACCATCGCCCTGCTCCTGTTCACCCTCCTGGCCGCGGGCCTGAGCCTGCTGTTGCCCGCGGGCGCCAACGCGGGCCCGCCCGCGCCCCTGCGCCCGAGCGCGCCCGCCGCGCCCGGCGGCGTCACGCCCGGCCAACCCTTCACCATGGCTTTCCCCCGCCTGGGCATGTGGTGGCCCGATCCCGAAAATCAATCCCTGGACGACATCGCCCGCTACGACTGGATCACCCTGTTCGACTACCAGGCCGAATACGTCGATCCTATCAAACAGCACAACCCCGACATCCTCATCCTCGATTCCACCAACGCCTGCGAGCTGGGTTATCCAGATGACCCCGAACTGCGCGAAATGCCCGCGGAGTGGTTTCTCACCCAGGTGGGCAGCACGCTTACCCAGGACGTGAATGAGACCGAAACCATCTTCCACGTGGCCGCGGTCACCGTCACCGACGGGACCGCCACCTACGATCTGTTCGTCAGGGACGACGCTGCGGTCATCGAAGGCGAGAGCGTCAAGATTTTGGGCGTAAACAAGGCCGCCAAAACCCTGGCGGTGCAGCGGGGATACTACCGCCCGGCTTCGAGCCACGCCGCCGGAACTCGCATCGCCGCACACATCAGCTTCTGGCCCGGCACCTGGGTGATGAACCTGAGCACCCTCTCGCCCACCGCGGTCATCAGCACCAGCACGGAGCCGGAGCGCTGGGGAGATTACAACGCCCGCGCCGGCATCGACCTGCTCAGCGATCCCCGCTGGGACGGTCTGCTCATCGACCGTTCCGACCCCGACCAGAGCTGGCTGGTTCCCGGCTACGCCCGCACCATCGATCCCGACCAGTCCAACACGCTGCTCAGCGATTACAGCGCCTTCGATGCGGCCTGGAACGAGGGGTTACGGCAATATGAGACGAAAATCCGCTCGGGCGTGGGGGATGATAGGCTTATCTTCGCCAACTGGGGCATGACCAACTACGACCTGCTCAATGGCAGCAACTTCGAAGGCTTCCCCTCCGACGATCTATATGGCTGGAGCCCGTGGAAAAACACCATGTTCGGGCCGAACAATCCCCATCGAGGCACATATTTCGAGTGGATGGCTCAGGCCCGGCAGCCAAACATGACCATGATCGAAACCTACGAGATCGACGAGTACCACGAGGATAACCCCTGCGACGAGCCCGATTTCGTTCCCAATTACCGCAAGATGCGCTTGGGACTGGGCAGCGCCCTGCTCAACGACGGCTTCTTCAGCTACGAAATCGGCACCAACGGCCACGGCAGCCTCTGCCTGCTGTGGTTCGACGAGTATGACAACGCCGGCGCCGGCCGCGGCTATCTGGGCCAGCCCCTGGGCCCGGCCGCCCGCATGGACTGGCTGCCCCTGGGCGACAACCTGATCCAGGGCGGCGATTTCGAGACTCAGACCGATATGGACCACTGGGACCTGTGGGCCGACGTCGACGAAGGCTATGAGGCCAGTATGACGCAAGATGCGTCCACATCGGCCACGGACGCGGCATCCGTGCGCATCGACATCACCCAGACCCAGGGCACAGACTGGCAGGTCTCATTTCAGACCGAACCCGTCGAGGTGATCTCGGGCACGGAGTACACCCTCAGCTTTTGGGCCCGAGCCGATCACGACCGCCCCATCGGCGTCTGGGTGCAGCAAAACCAGGATCCGTGGGATGATTATCTCACCTACGACGAGGTGAGTCTGACCGGCGAATGGCGCCATTTCGAACTCACCTCCCTTTCCGCTGGCAGCGACAGTCAGGCCGTGCTCATATTTGGGCTGGGCCAGGCCTTGGGCCAGGTGTGGCTGGATGATGTGCAACTGCGCCCGGGCAGCCGCGAGGTGTGGCGGCGGGATTACGAAGGCGGGACGGTGCTGGTCAATGGCACGAATGAAGCCAAGACCATCCCTCTGGAGCGGACCTATCGCAAGATGGCGGGCAATCAAGACCCGGCGCACAATGATGGCAGTCTCACCGCGGAAGTGACGCTGGCCGCCAGCGACGCCATCATTCTGCTGCGGGCCGATATCTACCTGCCCATGATCACCATCACCGCCCTCGACGCCAGTGATCTGCGCCTGAGCTGGGAAAACGACGGTTCCTACCAGCGCTACCGGGTCTATCGGGATGACGCGCCCTACTTCACCCCCACCGATCCGCCCAGCGCCACCCTCAGCGCCCCGCCCTGGCAATTCGATGACGCCGGCGCGCTGGGCGATCCCGCCATCAACCATTTCTACAAAGTCCTGGGCGAAAAGACCGACGGCTCCTCCACCCTCTCCAACCACACGGGCGAGTTCGATTTCGCGTTGGCGGCTGGAAATGGACGATAGAAAAACCTGTTGGGAGAGGCTACGAAAGCGACTAAATCCTATCGTCCATCGCCTAGGGCGTCAGGCCCGGAGCCGGTGCACAGCGAACCATAGAAAAATCGCAATGCCTGCCAACAGCAGAACAAACCCTGCGAGCAGCCATCCGCCCGAAGGCGATACATCGGCCCGGAAATCAGTGAGGGACACCGCGTTGGGTCCGAAATGCCAGATATAATCCTCCACCTCGCCGTCAGCCGCCGGGCCTGTGGCGCTTTGTACGCCGGTGCTGCTAAGACGGATGCGGACCGCCACCGACGTGTCGCCAGGCCCGAAAGTATTGGCAGGGATGTCGAAATAGACGCGATGCGTTCCCGCGGCCAGAGGCATGGCTAAGGCATTGCCGCTGGCGTCCCGCAACGTCACCTCGGTCAATGTGCCTAAGCCAAAGTCCATGAATGCTTGTAGATAGCCACTGCCGCCGCTGATGGTGACCTCCATGCTGCCGCCGTGACCGCTGGAGACGGTTCCCTCACTCCAACCGCTGCCAGCGACGCCATCCTGTCGCGTCACGCCGTCTTCCTCGCTGCCATCGCCGGAGGCGTCGGCAGACGGCTGGCCATCCGGCTCGCTGGCAACCGTCGCCCCCAACATCAACGTCCCCACCTGATGACGGGCGCCATCGGAGGCGTGCGTGGTCTTGTAAGTGTCAGGGAGATCACCGAAGTCATAGACCATAGCGTCAGTCGGGCCAAAGTTGTCTATCCTGAAAATGGCGTTGGTGTCCGAAGTGACGCCGTAGTGCAGCAATCGATAGACGCCATCGACCAATGTATACTGATTCCAGGGATCATTGGCGTCGGTCGTCACCTGATCACTCAAGAAAGTAAAACCGACGTATTTGTAAGCGCCAGTCAATTCGTCAAATGTCTTGCTGTCATTGGGACAATTAGCCCATGGGAAGAAGTTAGCTTCCACGACCTCGATGCTGGCGGGCGTCCACTGCCCCAGCGGCAACGCATTGACATCCACCGACAAGGGAATTTTCGACAGCCACATATTGCACACAGTACTATCCTGCGAGTCGGCAATGAGCCAATAAGCCAGCACCTTTTCTCCCGAAGGACTGATGAACGTACCATTATCCCGCATCAAATCAGCCTGGAGCGTCTTCCCTGACAAGTTTCCCAGGGAGGGCGCGTTGGGATCGCCATTTTGGAGGATGTTGTAAAAGCGCCCATTGAGATCAGTGGTGGTGCCGCTGTAGACATGCCCATCTTCATGGCCGCCGGTTGCAGACCATTGACTGGGCTGATTCGTCATAAATGGCCATGCTGTGTTTTGTTCATCAAAAGTGCCGGTTTCAAAGCCCTCATTATCCGTATCGAATGTCCAATAGGTTGAAGTCTGAGCCAGGACAACGGCTCCGAGCAGAAAAGTGATTGCCAGCAGTAGAGCAACCAGCGCGAAATTCTTCTTGAAGCCAGACATTTTCCACCTCCTGTTAAATAATGAATGGATTGTGACGTGACAATTTATGCGCATCCAACACAAGCAAGAACAATAACGCCAAGACTATCTTTACCATAATCCCGTTGAAAACACAAAACTGGGCGATGATACTCATGAGTCCGTGGCAACATTGGCAGACGCATGTTCCAAAAATAAACGTTGGCGTCGTTTGCAGAGACGCTCTCGAAGCCAACGTGGCCCGGCGCTCAACCACGTAATGCGTAAAGCGTAAAACGTGAGGTCTTTACGCATTACGCCTCACGTTTTACGGGGCGTGAGCCGTCCTTCCAGATTGGCTTACTCATTTTCATCCTTATTGGTGTGCAGCCGCTCATGGCGCCTGCTTCGTAAATAGAACGCAGATGACGCAGAAAAATCACGATTTTTTTGCCGCCAGCGCATTGGCCAGCGGTACGGCAATGCCCACGACCAGCGCCAGGGCGAAGGCAAGCTGCCAATCGGCCACGCCCGCCCCCTCGAAAATCAACGTCCACAGCCAGGTGACCAGCGCTGTCACAAAGAATCCCACCACAAAGGTGACGACGAAACCGATGAGCACTCGTTTGGCGTCCATATTTCCTCCTGCACGGGCTGAAGCAGGCGCGGGCGCTGCAACATCAGGCCCGCAGCAAGCGCGATAAATAGGGAAAACAACACCCTCAGTCTATCACACTGTGCGGGCGCGGAAAAGTGACGCATTTCCAAAGCGTACAATTGCCATCCATCCCATTCTGCATGATAATGACAAGCTAATCGCCAGACCGCACCCCCATCGCTCCCCCATCACATCATGTCCGCCGACGCCCTTACAAAACTTTATGTCGAACTGACCACCGCCTGCAATCTCGATTGCGTCATGTGCGTGCGTCGCACCTGGCGGGATGAGGGCTACGGGCCCATGGATTGGGCGCTCTATCAGCGTCTCATCGAGCAGCTTCGCGCCTTTCCGACCCCGCCCGTCATCCACTTCGGCGGCTATGGCGAGCCCATGACCTATCCCCGTTTTCTGGAGGCCATCGAGCTGGCCAAGAGCATCGGCGCCCGGGTGGAGATGACCACCAACGGCACATTGCTCACGCCCGACATGGCTCAGGCCCTCATCGACCTCGACGTGGACAAGATCATGGTCTCCATCGACGGCGTCTCGCCCGAAGTCTACGGCGATATCCGGGTGCACAGCGATTTCAAAAAGGTCATCGGCAACTTCGTGGAATTGTTTCGGCGCAAGGTCTCGCAGCGAGGTCGGGGCCTGCACAAACCCATCGTCGGCATCGCCTTCGTGGCCATGAAACGCAACATTGCCGATCTGCCCCGTCTGCCGCAATTGGCCCACTTCATCGGTGCATCCGAGATCAAAGTCTCCAATGTCGTGCCCTACTACCCGCAATTGGCGGACGAAATCCTCTACGACCGGGCGCTCTACTCCCTGGCCTATCGCTCCTCGCCCGCCATCCCCGACATGAGCCTGCCCAAGATGAATCTGGATGACGCCACCTATCCCGCGCTGAAAGAAGTCTTCGATTCCACCGTCAGCCTCAGTTGGAAACAGAGTAGCCTCAATCGCTACAACGATTATTGCGAATTCACCCAACAGGGCTACGCGGTCATTCGCCGGGACGGCGCTGTGGCGCCCTGCCTGGAACTGATGCGGGATCACACTGTGTATTTGCTGGGCCGCCCCCAGCATGTCACCCACTACACATTGGGAGACGTCAGCCAACAATCGCTACGCGACATCTGGGAATCGCCCGAATACAGCGACTTCCGACGCCGGGTGCGGGAATTCCCCTACTCGCCCTGCCTCACCTGCGGCGGCTGTGAGCGCTTCGAGGAAAACTTCCAGGATTGCAACGAGAACAACGTCTTTCCGGTGTGCGGGCGCTGCCCCTGGGCCCAGGGCTTTGTGCAATGCCCGTAGGGGGGAGAGGGATGAGG
>JALSPL010000128.1 GCA_026985975.1 Anaerolineae bacterium
GGGCGGAATTTTTTGGTCTTGCGGGTGATGAAAAACTGGAAAATCACCACCAGCAACGCATTCATGCTGATGAGATAGCCGTAATTTTGCAGCGGCGCCTGGTGTACGTCCCGCAGATACACCGAGAGCGTGGTGTTCATCTGCATGTAGACGATGATCTCCAGGATGGAAGCGGCGATGAACACCATGAACACTTTGTCCTTCAGCGCCACAAGATAATTGGAAAAGGTTTTCAGTAAACGCTCATGCTCTTCTCCCTCATCCAGGGCGGGCATGGATTCGCGGATGAAGATGAAAACGATGAATGCGGTGATGGTGCTGGCCACCGCATCGGTGATGAACAGGGTGAGATAGGAGCGGGCGGCCATGAAACCGCCAATAGCCGGGCCGAGGGTCACTGCCAGATTCATCACCACGCGCAGCAGGCCGTAGCCATCGGCCCGCTGCTCCGGTTTGAGCAAATCGGCCACCATGGCCTGACGGGCCGGATCTCCCATATTGGCGAACAGCCCCGCCAGCACCGCAGCCACGAAAAAGAGACGGATGTCATGGGCGAAGCCCATCAACAGGGTGATGAGGGCGCTGGACGCCAGCCCGAAGATGATCATGCGCTTGCGCCCGAAACGGTCCGAAAGCGCGCCGCCGATGGTGCTGCCGATGATGGCCGAGATGGAGAAAAGACCGAAGATGATCCCCACCGTGGTCATGCCCACATCGAATTTGGCGGTGACGTAGAGGGTGAAGAAGGGGAAGAGCAGCGCCCCGCCCAACCCGTCGATAAAACTGGCCCCCAGCAGCAACCAGAATTGTTTGGGATATTCCCGGAAAAGTCGTTGCAGTTTGGCGATGGTCGGCATGAGATGAGGACGAGGACAAGGAATGAAGTTTGGGGCTTCGCCCCATGTTGAAATGCAAGCGCTGTTTTTTCGCTATTTGTCAGAAGACGGGAATATGCTATACTGATGGCGTATCAAAATCCGTTTTCCGACGTACGACGAGGCATGCTGCAATGGCAATTCACCAAATTACGATAGATATTCCAGATAAGGTGTTGTTGGCAGAGAAGATGAATGCAGACGCGTTTGCCAGAGAAATGCGTATTCTGACGGCGGTGAAGCTGTATGAGCTCGGGCGACTCTCCTCGGGCCGGGCGGCGGAGCTAGCGGGCATGTCGCGGGTGGCGTTTCTACTGACGTTGGGGCGCTATGCAGTCTTTCCTTTTGCCGCCGAGTTAGAAGAGCTTGAATCCGCTCATGCTTGAGGCTATCACCAATACATCACCATTGCTTTATCTATACCGCATTGGTCAGATAGAGCTTTTATCGCGGTTATTCGACGCCATTATCACGGCTCCTGCAGTGAATCTTGAGCTGTTGGAGGGGAGCAGACGCGGCTATGATGTTCCAACTGTGAATGATTATCCGTGGTTGCGAATCAAGCAGCCTGAAAACATCCCGTCTGAATGGCTTGTCAGCGATTTAGGCAGAGGTGAGTTGGAGGCGATTTCATTGGCGCTGGAACGTCCGAAGTGGATCATTATTTTGGATGATGGCTTGGCCCGGCGGATTGCAAAAGCTGCAGGACTGGAAGTTTGGGGAACCTTACGGATATTGTTGGAGGGAAAGCGGCTGGGATATCTGACAGAAATGACTTCGGTTGTGGATGCGTTGAGGCAGTCAGGCATGTGGATTTCTGAGGATATTCGACGCCGAATACTGATTCTTGCCGGAGAAGCGTAAGCAATTACGCGGCCCGGCCGCCCAGCAGGGCGCTGTGCTGCTCCATCTCGCGACGGAACTGGTAGGTGTAGAGTTTGTAATAACGCCCGCGGCGGCGGATCAGTTCGTGATGCGAGCCCATCTCGATGATGCGGCCCTTTTCGATATACAAAATGCGGTGGGCGCGGCGGATGGTGGAGAGCCGGTGGGCGATGACAAAACTGGTGCGTCCGCGCATCATCGCCTCCATGCCCCGCTGAATCAGATTCTCGGTGACGGTGTCCACCGAACTGGTGGCCTCGTCCATGATGAAGATGTCGGGGTCGGCCAGCACGGCCCGGGCCAGAGAGATGAGTTGCTTCTGGCCCGTGGAGAGCAGCACGCCGCCCTCGCCCACCTCGGTGTCGTAGCCAGATTCCAATTCTACGATGAAATCATGCGCGCCCGCCAGCCGCGCGGCCTCTTCCACCTCGACGTCGCTGGCGTCAAGACGCCCATAGCGGATATTCTCCCGAATCGAGCCGGAGAAAAGATGAGGGGATTGCAGCACGATGCCCAGGCGAGAATGAATGCTGTCCAGCCGGATGCCGGTGTAATCCCGCCCGCCAAAACGGATCACGCCCGCTTTGGGCTCGTAGAACCGGCAGAGCAGGTTGACGATGGTGCTCTTGCCGCCGCCCGTGGCCCCGACCAGGGCAATGGTCTCGCCCTGACGCACGGTGAGGGTGAAATCCTGCAATACCGGCTTGTCCTCCTCATACCAGAAATCCACGTGGTCGAACTCGATGTCCGTCCGCAGGCTGTCCACCGCCGCCGCGTCGGCGCGATCCTGCACCTCGGGCTCCGCGTCGATGAGGGAGAAAACGCGCTCGGCCGAGGCGATGGCCTGCTGCGTGCTGGCGTAAACTCGGGCCAGATCCTGCACGGGCCAGAGCATGAACGCGATGTAGGAGATGAACGCCTGGATGCCGCCGATGCTGATCATCCCCGCCTCGGCCTGCAACCCGCCCGCCAGCGCCACCGCACCGATAGCCACGGCGCTGATGATCTGCACCACCGGCAGAAACAGCGCCGACAGCCATCCCGCCCGATAACCCGCAAGATAGCGCTCATAAGACAGATCGGCGAACTCCGTCAGATTCGGCTGCTCCCGGCCAAAAGCCTTGGTCACCCGCACGCCGGTGATATTCTCATTGAACGAGCCGGTGATCCGGGAATTGAGCTTGCGCACCTGACGAAACTCGACCAAAATCAGCTTTTTGAAATAGACGGCCACCAGAATCAGCACGGGCAGCACCAAAACGACAATCAGCGCCAACTGCCAGTTGATGCGGAACATGAAATAAAAGGAGGTGATAATGCTCACTATCGCCCAGGTCATATCCAGCAGCCCCCAACTGACCAGGTCTCCCACGCGCTGGGTGTCGGAGGTGACGCGCGACATGATCCAGCCCAGGGGCGTTCGGTCGAAGTAAGTAAAAGAGAGCTCCTGCAGATGATCGAACAGCTTCTTGCGCAGATCATACTGCACTTGCTCCCCCAGTCTTCCCGCCAGATAGATGAAGGCGAAGGTGACGATGCTGGAAAAGATGACCAGCAGACCGTATTGCCCGGCCAGCGCAAACAGGCGCGCCCGATCGTGGGCAATGATGCCCTCATCGATCATCTGTTTGCTGATAAAGGTGAAATAGCCGTCAGCGATGGAAACGAGGATAATCGACGCCAGAAAACCGGCCACCATCAGCCAGTGATCTTTGGCCTGGGCCATGATGCGCATGAACACCTGGCCGTTGAATTGTGACTGAAATTCTTCCTCTTCGAATTGCTGTTTTGGATCGGACATTATGCCAATTCCTTGCTCATGGCTTCATCCAGCCGCGATTGCAGTTCGTAGATGTCGCGGTAAAAGCCGGGCTGGCGGATGAGGGCCTCATGATCGCCCATCTGCACGATCTCGCCTTTTTCCAGCACGATGATCAGATCGGCGTTCATCACCGTCTGAAAACGATGGGCGATGACGAAGGTGGTGCGGCCCGCCATCAGGCGATGCAGGGCCTGCTGAATGAGTTCTTCCGTCTCTGCGTCCACCGAGCTGGTGGCGTCGTCCAGGATGAGGATGCGCGGGTCTCGCAGAATGGCCCGGGCGATGGCGATGCGCTGCTTCTGTCCGCCCGAAAGAGTGACCCCGCGCTCGCCCACCAGCGTGTCATAGCCCTGGGGAAAGCTGAGGATGCTATCGTGGATGGCTGCGGCTTTGGCTGCGGCCACGATTTCTGCATCGCTGACCTCGCGCTCGGCGCCATAAGCGATGTTGGCGCGCAGGGTGCGGGAAAAGAGGAAGGGCTCCTGCTCGACAAAGGCGATCTGGCTGCGCAGAAAACGGCGGGGATAGCGCCGCAGTTCTACGCCATCCAGCAAAATACGGCCCTCGGTGTAATCATAAAAACGGGGCAGCAGGTTGACCAGGGTGGTCTTGCCCGAGCCGGAAGCGCCCAACAGAGCCACCGTC
>JALSPL010000129.1 GCA_026985975.1 Anaerolineae bacterium
AACAAGATCGACGGAGCCAGCCTGAACGGCGTCGGCCTCTGACCAGGGACAGATGTAATTGACAAAGACGCCCTCGGCCGGATCGTAAAGCGACGCCAGATCCTCGCGTATTTTCTGAAGCCGCGCTGGCGTCAGCGCCCGTTGCAGCCGACCGGCGTCAAGGATGTGGGCGGGAAAATCATAGCCGCCGAGCTGAGGATGCACCTGAGGGAATTCCGCATCATCAGGAATAGGCGCGCGATCTCGAAACAAAACCGCCAGTTCATCAAACACCGCCAGATTGCGCTCGGGCGCGGCGTGCGCCACCACATCCAGAGCGATATAGCGCTGAACGCCGCTGAGCAGAGCCGCCAATCCAATCCCCAACGAATCGCCCGGCCCCAATTCCGCAACAACCCGGGGATGGGGATCAAGACCATTTTCATCCAGCACAACCTGATGCCGCAGCCACACGCCATAGCAATAGCGGGCCGAGATGGTGCCGCCGGTGCCGGTGGGAGTGGCGGAGAAAAAGGGAAGATAACTTTTGAGACCGCGCAGGATGGGACGAATACGCATGGTTTGAATCCTGTAAATAGAGAGGAGAATGAAACAAGCATTCGATCTTGCCATAGTCTCTCTGCATCGCCAAATTGTCATGACAGATCGATGAGAAGAGGCCCGGGCGTCACACCAAGCCATAGGCCCGGGCCAGCCGCGGCGCAATTTGCGGCCAATCATAACGTCGGGCGTTGGCGCGGGCCGCCAGCGAAAGCCGCCGCGCAAGATCTGCGTCCGCCAGCAGGCGCAAAACATGGGCGGTCAGCCCATCGACATCTCCCACGGCGGCCAGCAAACCATTTTCGCCGTCACTGATGAGATCGGAAATGGCGCCGGCGTCGGTGGAAACGACGGGCAGGCCGCTGGCGCTGGCCTCGATGAGGGTCAGCGGCAGATTATCCACCGCCGAGGTGTTGAGAAAAATGTCGGCGGCGTCATAAACGGCGACGATCTGCGAAGCAGACAATCGCCCCGGCAGGAAAACGCCCGTCAAATCGTGCGCTTGCGCCCGATGCGCCACTTGCTCCCTGAGCGGCCCATCTCCGGCCAGGGTGAGGACGGCGTCGGGATGAATCTGGCGCACGCGCTGGAACGCGTCCAGCGCGTCCAGCGGGCGATAGCGGGCTTCGAGATGCCGCAGCCACAGCAGCCGCGGCTGCACAGGCCCGCGCCGCCGAAAGTTGTAGGCGTCGATGGGGACAATGTTGGGAACGATGGTCGGAGCGAGTTGATGGCGGCGGAAAATAGCCGCCTGGGTGGGCGTGAGCGTCAGCAGGGCGTGATAGCGGCGCAACGCGCCCGCGGCCAATCGTCCGTGGCGGGCCATGAACTGCGCGGCCTCGCCGCCATGATAGGTGACCACCAGGCGCTTGCCCCAGCGCCGGGCCTGCAATCCCAAAACCGCGGGCATGAAGCCCCACCAGGATGCAGCGTGCACGTGCAGGATGTCCCACTGATCGCGGGTGCGGCGCAGCTCGCGAATCACGCTGGCGACCTGGGCGGGAGGCATCAGCCCCTTTCGCCAGCCGCCTCGCCCGCGCAGAGCCTGAACATCGGTGTTGATGCGGGTGACGCGGGCGCCCGCCGCCTCAAGCTTATCCGCCAGCATCGCGCATTGCACCGAAACGCCGCCGGGCCGGGGCGGAAAGGGACCGAGAATGGCGATGCGGGCGCGGGGCCAGATGGCGTCCATCGATGAGACGTCCGTCATCACGCCGCCTCGGAAGTCTCATCGCCGGCAGCGCTCTGCATCACCTCCGAGATGAAGAATCGGCGCTTGCCCGCGGGCGTGGTGGGGATCTCATCCACATAAGTCAGGGTCAACCGAATGGTCTCGCCCAGATAATCCGCCAGGGCCTCCCGCACCATCTGCTCATGACGATGGGTAAATTCGGCGTTGGTCACCAGTTTCACCTCCACATCATCCACATCATGCTGGATGACCTGAAAGGCCTCGACCTGGGGGAAATGACCGAAGAAACCGGTAAAGTGATGCACGCTCAGCCAACGCCCGTCATGCGTGGCGAAGAGATCGGTCAAACGACCTTCGAGATGACTGAGCCGGGGCAGGCCGCGACCGCAAGCGCAGGGCTCCCAGGTCATCGCCCCCACATCATGGATGTTGTAGCGGATAAAAGGCGTGGCCGTGGCCTCCAGATTGGTCAGCGTCAGTTCGCCGATCTCGCCATCCGCAACCCGCTTTCCGTCGCGGATCACCTCCACAAAAACGGTTTCGGCGTTGATGTGCATGCCCGCATGGGCGTCGCACTCCCCGGCTATTTGCATGCCGTCGGCCCCATATTCATTGAAAACGCGCCCGGGGGCAAAGGCTTTTTCCACCGTTTCGCGCATAAAGGGCGTCAGCGTCTCGCCGGTGGTGATCACCGCCGGAACAGGCGTGGTGAGGCCGTTGCGATTCATGTAGCGGGCCAGAAAATAGACGGTGGAAGCATAGGAGCGCAAGATGACGGGCTTGAAGGCGGCGATGCGCCGGGCGTATTCCGCCAGATTCTCATCGGTGATCTCGATCATCGGCAGCCACAAATGCCGCAACATGCGCCATTCCAGCTTGCTCAAAATCGGGTGATTGCTGAAACCCCGGTTGGCCGAAACCGTAAAAGTGGCGTAACGTTTGCCGAAATCATAGCCAGCCAGCTCCCAAAATCGATACAGGCCCGCCCATTTCTTCGCCTTCTGCTCCTTCGTCGTCCAGTATTGCAATATCTCGCCGGTGGAGCCGCTGGAAGAGGCGTGGATGAGGCGCTCGCGAGGGATGGATTGATCCCGCAGCGCTGCGTCATAATGGCGGGAGATGACCTTTTTATCGATAATGGGCAGCTTCACCAGATCATCGGTGGTGCGAATATCGTCGGGCGTCAGTCCCCGCTCATCCATCACCCGCCGATAAAAGTCGGTGTGCTCATAAACATGCCGGATGAGCCGTTGCAGTTTGGCGTTCTGCAAAGTGCGTATCTGCTGGGGAGAAAGCCACTGGCTGGACTCCAGCGACCGCAGATAGGGCGTGAAAGCGTCATATCCCGCCAGCTTCGCGCCGCCGGGAATCACGATATTGCGTAAGAAACGGCTGTAAGCGCTCATAGATCGGTGGATTGCAATGAAACCGGTGGGCCATCGGTGAAGGAGCCGCCGCCCAGCGTGGCGGAAATCGCGCCCCCCATGATGGCGAAAAAGATGATGTTGGCGTAGATGGAAAAAGCGTTATCGAAAGCGATAATGGGAATAAAGTAGGCGAAATAGCTGGCCCAGGCCGCCTGAATGAAGAGGGGGAAAAATCGACGGGATTTGCGCCGGGACCAGCCCATCACTCCCAGCGTCAGAGCCAGCCCCGCCGCCAGGATCAGATATCCGCCCAGCAAAAGATAGCCGCCCGACACCAGGAAATTGAGATAGGAGTTGTGCGTGCTGGGCAGCACATTGACGCCATTCTCCCGAAAGCCCCGCTCGGCGGCCAGCCGCCCGAACCAGGCCCACCCCACGCCGATATAGGGCGACGATTCATGGATTTGCAAACCATATTCCAGGGCCTTCAGCCGATAATCGATAGGGCTCTCGGACCCCAGACGACCGGCCACAGACGTGTCCTGCAGGGCTCCCCAGCCCAGCCCCAGCAACACGCCGGCGATCATCAGCGCCGGCAGCACAACCTTGAACAATCGGCGGTTGAGAAAAGAGATAACCAGAGGCCCGATGAGCCCGCCCGCCATGCTGGAACGATTGAAGGTGGCGATAATCCCACCCTCCAGAATCAGCAGCGCCGCGATGTAGCTCATCCTGGCTTTCAGCCGCGGTTTCTCGATGATCAACATAATGGCCAGCGGAATCACAACCGCCAGAGCCAAGCCCACATAGGCGGGATTGCCCAAAAAACTGCCCACCTTGCGCAGATTGCCGCTATAGATGATGGCGGTGGTGGAAGCCCGAAAAGGCGCGAACCCCGTGGTCTGCTCGATCATGCCGGCGATGGCGATGATCGAAGCGATGCCGATAAGGGTCTTGGCCAGCGCCCGAAAATCATCGGGCCGCAAAACAAGCTGCCTGGCGATAAAATACACCAGCAAGGGCATCAAAAAAGCGTCGAACACCGTCTGAATCCCCCACAGCCAGCCATAATACCCGCGCACCGCCGACCACAGCAAGGGAATTACGAAAAAAGGGATGACGAGATC
>JALSPL010000130.1 GCA_026985975.1 Anaerolineae bacterium
CCGAAGGCGACCGTGAGCCGTCCTCCGTCCCCGGTCCCCGGTCATTTTCATCTGTATCGACGCTGGCGAGCCGTCAGTTCGACTGCTCACTGCTCACTGCTTACTGCTCACTGCTTACTGAACACTGCTTACCGGGGCCGCAGCTCCGGCGGCACGCCTTTGCCCGCGGGCTGGATGTCCTGGATCATCAGTTGCAGGCTGCGGCGGTCTTTCCACACGTTTTCGTTGAGATACGCGGCCACGTCGATGCGCATGGGCAGGGGCTCGGAGCGCACGCCCTGCCCGAAGGCGATGGCGTCGAAGGTGACGATGCCGTCGGTGAGACGCAGTTTCAGGTGTTTGCCCTCGGCTCCCACCAGATATTGGCCCTTGACCAGCAGGTTGGGGATAGCCAGCACGGGGGTGGGATTGGCGGCTCCGGTGGGTTCCAGCTCTTGCAGCTTGGCCAGCAGTGCATAATCCAGCTCCCGCAGGGGCACGATGGCGTCGATGGCCAGGGTCTTGACCATGTCCTCCGGTTTGATCTGATCCCGGGCGATATCGTTGAGACAGCGGCGCAGGCCGGGCAGGTTTTCCAAGGGCACGGTAAAGCCCGCGGCCGCGGCGTGCCCGCCATAACGGATCAGCAGATCGGAGCATTGGTCCAGGGCGTGGGTGATGTGGAATTGGGGGATGCTGCGGGCGGAGCCCCGGGCCTCGGAGCCGTCGAGATGGGCCACCAGGGCCGGACGGAAGTAGTATTCCTTGAGGCGGCTGGCGATGAGCCCGGCGATGCCCGGATTCAGTTCCTTGCGGGCCACAAACAGCACATCCTCGGGGGGATTGTCCCCCAGCTCGCGGATGGCCCAGTCCACGGCCTCGCTGGTGAGCTGTTGGCGCTGGCGGTTGATGAGGTCCAGGCGGTAGGCGATGTCCTCGGCCGTGGCTGCGTCCGGGGCCACCAGCAGGTCATAGGCCAGCACCGCGCTTTCCAGCCTTCCGGCCGCGTTCAGCCGCGGGGCCAGACGAAAGCCGATGGCGGTGGCGTCGATCTCGCGCGGATTCACGCCCGAACGCTGGGCCAGGGCGCGGATGCCGGGGCGTCGGGCCTCTTGCAGCTTCTTCAAGCCCCGCTTGACCAGGGTGCGATTTTCGCCCACCAGGGGCATGATGTCGGCCACGGTGCCCAGGGCCACCAGGTCCAGCAAATCTTCTTCCTGCAAGGCGACCGGCTGTCGGGCGATGGGCGTTTGCTGCTCCACTCGCAGCAGGGCCTGCGAGAGTTTGAAGGCCACGCCCACGCCCGCGAAATCGCGGAAGGGATATTTGGAAGCGGGCAGTTTGGGATTCACCACCACGTCAGCGTCAGGCACTTCCGGGCCGATGGAGTGGTGGTCGGTGACGATCATCTCCAGGCCGATGCTTTTGCCGAAGGCAACTTCTTCCACCGCCCGGATGCCGCAATCCACAGTGACCACGGTGCTGACGCCCTGCGATTTCAGCCATTCCAGAGCACCGGTGTTGAGACCATAGCCTTCGTCCACCCGGTGGGGGATGTAGGGCATGACGTCCGCGCCCAGGGCGCTCAGCGTCTGCACCAGCACTGCGGTGGAGGTGACGCCGTCCGCGTCGAAATCGCCATACACGGCGATGGTCTGGCCTTGTTGGACGGCGCGGCGCAGGCGGGTGACGGCCTCGTTCACGCCGATGAGACGAAAGGGGTCGTCGGGCCGGGCGCTGTGGCCGAAAAATGCCGCCACATCTTCCGGTTCGGTGACGCCGCGATTGTAGAGGGTTTGGATGATGACGGGGTGCAGGTGATCAAGCCGGGCGCGAATTTCTCCGGGAGCCGGGCTGGGCAGCTCCCATTTTGTGGGGATGATAGTCAATGTTGACTTCCTTTGGTGGGTGATGATTGATGATCAAAGATTAAGGATCAAAGGTTGATTAAAGACGCTCTGGTTTGCTCTTTGATCCTTGATCATTAATCCTTAATCCCTGACCGCCAATCTGCCCCTCATTATATCCAGAATCGCGACGGTTGGACAATCTGACTGGCGGGCGCTTTCACCACCGGGCCCGATGCTCCTCGGCCCAGCCCAGCAGGCCGTCGATGGCGATGCTCTCGCCGTCATCGGCCGCGATCTGGCCCGAATAGCGCCCGAATAGCTGATGCACCTCCGAGTCGATGACCACCAGGGGCGTGCGGGCGGTGCGCTCCAGCATGGGATGGAAGTGCAGGTTCACCCGCCCGTCATCGCTGATCAGCCACCAGGGGCTCATGAAGTTGCGAGGGTTGTAGCGGATGTCGATCTTGCCGAATTTGTGGATGCGCCCATCCAGCAGCAGCGTGTTCTCGGTGGCTGCCGCGTCATCGCCGAAACCGTAGCCGAAATTCAGGCCCAGCGTGCGCCCGTCCCCCAGCCGGCCCGAGGCGCTGGCCCACACCCAGAAGCTGTCATACTCCCACACGCCCCGGCCCCAGTCCAGGTTGCCCAGCGCGGTCTGCGGGTTCAGCTCGATGAGATGATAGCCGATCTTGATGGTTCCGGACGCGGGCATGGCGTTGATCTTGCGATTGTAGTAGAAGCGCTTTTCGCCGATGGGGATGACAACCACCGTGCTTTCGTGCTCATCAGGGTGATGGGCCAGGGTGATGTCCGCTTCCAGGGGCTCGCCCGCGAAGTTCAGCCACGAAACCTGCACCCGCCGGGCCTCTTTCTCCACCCAAAAGCGTAGCTTCTGCTTCTTGCCGTGATAAAGGCTCTCGCCCTCGGCGCTGTGGCGGGGCAGGGTCACGCCGCCCGCCAGGGGGATGGTCTTGCTCTCCTCGTGGTAGGTCTTACGCTCGAAATCCACCAGATAGACGAAAACCGTGGCAGCGTAGCCCAGATCGGCGATGGTGGCGGAGAAGAAGATCGTGGGCGTGGTGACGCCGTAGTAATCCCATTTCTTGACGCGAAAGCGCTGCAACGGGCGCAGGGCCGCGGGATAAAAGCGGGCGTCCTCAAGATTACAATCCAGCAGGGGCTGCCGCGCCCAGCCCACCTGCGCCAGATGGCCGTCGGGGGTCAGCAGCGGGCCCGGTTGGGTGATTTCGCGTTGTTCGGGCATGGAAATATCTCGAAATGAGAGATGATTTTACACGTGACGGGGTTTGTGCTATCATTTCAACTGTATCTGGCCTTGCCCGGATGCGGTTGACTCCAGTTGTTTTCAGGAAAAGAAGATATGGCTCAGCAAATGACTCCCATGCCCGTGCAATACATTACCGAAGAGGATGGTCGACGCATCGGCGTTGTTTTGCGTTGGGAAGATTATCTCCGATTGCAAGGGGCGTCCTCTGTTGATATGCTGTCGGGCCTGAGCAAGTCTGAGCTGCTGGCCCTGGCTCACAGCAAGTTGGCTCCTGAGCGCCAGTCCAGACTGGATGACCTCTTGGCAAAGCAGGAAGAATCGGGCTTGACAGAGGAGGAATCAGATGAGCTGGATAGCTTATTGGCGCAGATTGATCATCTGAATATTTTGAAGGCCCGCGCATTGTTGACATTGCAACAGCTTCAGGAATCAATAGCCGCTGCGGGGACTTGAGGCCAATCCAGAAAAATAATGGACCGTGCATTGAAATGCTGTCAATCATGCTCCGAGCCGGATCTGCAATCCGGCGGCGCTGGCAGGCGTGAAACCCGCCGGATGACAGATCCGGCTGGGAGCTTTAACACATCTATGACGAGCACTTAATTTTTCACTCGTTGGGCTTACACCAACCGGGCGGGCTACGGTCGCAAAGCTGCGGATGAACAGGGCGCAAATGGTGCGGTTGCGGGGATTGTGGCGCAAATTGGGAGTGACGTTGGGCGGATAATCTTTTCTCACTTGGGCATGACTGCCTGCACCAGCTCGCGGCCGCCGGTGATGTTGATGGCCTGGCCCGTGATGAAATCGGCATCCTCCGAGCACAGGAACGCCACCATCGCCGCTACGTCCTCGGGCGTTCCCAGGCGCCCGAGCGGGATCTGGGCGATGGCGGCCTGCACCACCTGCTCGTACTCCTGGCCCCGAATCATGCTCTCCAGTTGCAGGCCCCAGCGCTTGAAATCGGTGTCGATGTCGCCCGGCAACAGCGCGTTGGCCGTGACGCCGAACCCCGCCACCTCCTGCGCCAGAGACTGCGTGAAGGCGATGACGCCCGCCTTGCTGGCCGCGTAGGCTGAGAGAAAGGGCTTGGGATGCGTG
>JALSPL010000131.1 GCA_026985975.1 Anaerolineae bacterium
ACTGATCCTGCTACTGGCTGCGGGCCTGCGATTTTATCGGCTGGACGGCCAGAGCTTCTGGGCCGATGAGGGCAATTCGGTGGTTCTGGCCCAAAAACCGGCGGGCGACATCATCGAGGCGGCCGCGGCCGATATTCATCCGCCCGCCTACTATCTGCTGCTGAAGGCCTGGGGCGGGATTTTCGGTCTGGATGAGACCGGCGCCCGCAGTCTTTCGGCGGTGCTGGGCATTTTCACCGTGTGGGGCGTCTATCTGGCGGGGGCGGCGCTGAAGAACAAGCGCACGGGCCTGTTGGCGGCGCTGCTGGCGGCCGTCAATCCCTTTTTGATTTATTACAGCCAGGAGGCCCGCATGTATCAATTGCTGGCCCTGACGGCTGTCTTTGCCGCCTACGCCCTCACCCAATGGTGGCAGGACGCGCCCGGCCCGGGCCGCATTCCCGCTCCCGCCGCATCCATTCTTTATGTGTTCATGGCGACGCTGGGCCTCTACACCCATTACGCCTTCCCCATCCATCTCATCGCCCTGAATCTGGCCTTTCTGGTCTGGCTGATGGCCCGCCGATCCGATGGCGTCAAACGGGTTTTGGGACGTTATCTGGCCCCGTGGGCCCTTTTGCAGATCGTCGTGCTGCTGCTCTTTTTGCCCTGGGCGGCCACGGCTCTGCATCAACTGCGCACATGGCCCCGGCCCGAGGTGCAGATCAACGCCTTCCAGGCCCTGGCCCGCACCTTCCAGCTTTTCATCTGCGGGCCCATCCCCTGTCCCCTGGGCTTTTTCGCACAGATGGCGCTGGGGATTTTCGCATTCGGCCTCATCGGCTGGGGGCTGTGGCGGCAGGTGCGCCGCAAGGGCCTGACCCTGGCCGCGGCGACGCTGGTTCTGCTGTGGCTGATCTTGCCCCTGGCCGCCATGCTGATCACCGGCACATTCACCCCCACGTTTTTCAAATTCCTGCTGCTGTCGCTGCCCGCCTGGCTGTTACTGCTGGCTCTGGGCATGGAGGCGGTGGGCATTCCCGCCATCCGCCGTCCCCGCCGCGGCGAGATCGATGTCGCCACCGTGCGGGCCTGGCTGATCACGCCGGTGCTGTTTTTGCTGCTGGCCCTGCCCGCCATCCCCTCCCTCAACCATTACTATCACGATCCGGCCGCGGCCCGGGATGATTATCGCGGCCTGGCCGCGTATCTCAAGGCGGTGTATCGGCCCGGCGACGTCATCATCCTGGACGCGCCCGGCCAGAATGACGCTTTCAGTCAGTATGATCACGGCCCGGCCCCGGTCTATCTTCTGCCCGAAACCCGCCCGCCTGACCCCGACCAGACCCGCGCCCAACTGGACGCGATTTTGCAGAACGCGGATCGGATTTTCGCCATCTACTGGGCCACCGAGCAGGCCGATCCCGAGGGCGTCGTCGAGGGCTATCTGGCGGATCACGCATTCAAGGCCTGGGACGCCTGGGTGGGGCGGCTGCGGTTTGTGGCCTACAGCGCCGCGCCTCCGCCCGAGATGAGCAGTTATGAGCAGCCCGTGCATTTCGGCGATGTCATCCTGCTGGAGGCCGCGGGCTTCAGCGCCGAGCCCTTGCAGCCAGGTGACATCGCCCGCGTGCGGCTGTCGTGGCTGGCCACCGAGCCGCTGTCCGTCCGCTACAAGATCACGTTGCAGTTGCTGGACCCGGCCAATCAGGTGGTGGCGCAGGTGGATAGCGAACCCGCGGGCGGCGCCCGCCCCACCACCGACTGGATTCCGGGCGAGCCGGTGCTGGATGGCTACGGTCTGCCCATCCCTCTGGCCACGCCGCCGGGCCAATATCCCCTGATTCTGGCCGTGTATGACGCGGAGACGGGCCAGCGGCTGCCGGTCAGCGGCCCCGGCGACCAGGACGATTATCTGCTGTTGGGCAGCGTCAGCATCCGGCCGCCCGACCAGGCCCCGCCGCTGTCGATTCTGCCCATCGCTCATCGGGCGCAGGCGGCGCGCGGGCCCTTCACCTTTTTGGGACACAATCGCTACAAGCAGGGCTTCAGTCATGCGCCCGACACGCCTCTGCAGCCGGGCGATATTTTGCATCTCACCACCTATTGGCGGGCCGATGTGCAGCCCGACCGCGATTATCAGTTCGAGTTCCGCCTGGATGATGCGCCGTTGGGGCGGTATGCGCTGGCCGGGCCGGGGTATCCCACCAGCCGATGGCTGCCGGGCCTGCCCTGGCGGGGAGAGCACGCCATCACCCTGCCGCCGGAGCTGGCTACGGGCCGCGGTCATCGCCTCAGCTTGCAGGTGCTGGACCCCGCGGGCGGGCCCGTGGGCGCGCCCATCCTGCTGGCGCCGAAGCTGAAGTACTGAGTGATCGTCTAGAAATAACTGGAGTCTGGCGAAAATGAAATTGCGCCTGGATTCGTACGCATCATATCCAATGATCTGACGAAAATAGACCAAAGGACGAAGATTGACGAAAAAGAATCGTCTATTTCCGTCGACACTTGCCGAATAAATTCGGACTCTAGAGGCGCTGGTCGCCGGCGGTCACCCTACGGCGACCAGAACGGTGCAGGCCCGAAGAGCCCGACTTGAGCGGGCCAGAGATACAAGAACGCGTCCCCATTTTGAAACGCACTGACCACCCCCGGGGGGATTTGTTATTATTGTCAGGTCGTGGGAGAATGTTTTGTGTGATAGTGAATGCGAGCGGCGGTAATTCTGCCTGCTTCCTTCACTTGCCCATCATCTGACAGCACTCACATTTGAGATTGAGGCAATGAATGCCAGAATTTTGGTTGTGGACGATGAGTTTGAGGCCGTGGATACCCTTGTTCGTGTTTTGGAGGAGGAAGGGTATGAGGTTGTCATTGCCGAAGACAGGGCGGAGGCCTTGCATTATTATGACAGCTTTCGTCCGGATTTGATGGTCATGGATATTCGATTTGGCGGTGATGAGCGATTGGGATTGGATATTCTCAAGGAGGTTCGTCAACTTCGGCACGATGCCAACATTCCCATCATTATGCTCACTGGCGTAAGTGATGATGAGTTGGAACCGTTGAGCTTTGATCTGCGGGCCACCGATTTTGTGAGCAAATCCCGGCCCACGAAAGCGATTCTCGCTCGCCTGAAAGCCCGCTTGTATCCTGCTGGCAACGCCCTTGTCGTTATCGATGATTATATACAAATTGATTTGTCCAGGACTACGGTGAGGGTAAACAAGGGGGCGGGATGGGGGGATGTCCATCTTGAGCCCCGAGAGTATGCGATTTTGAGCAAGTTGGTCTGCAATCCCGGCCGGGTGATTTCTCTGGAGGTGTTGGAATCCTATTTCCCGGATGCCCTGAATCCTGCATCCACGCTGCGTCGATACATTGCCGAGCTGCGAAAGGCGTTGGAACCGCTACCCGGACAGCCTCGGTATATCCTGACAAAACGCGGCGTTGGCTATTGGTTCCGGGATTACAGATAAGGAGAATGCAATGGCTATTCTGATGAGCCTATGGGAATTCTTCCTGGTTCTGATTGTTTTCGGCGCTTTGATTCTGTTTTTGAGCTGGCTGGTCTGGCGTCGGCGCATGGCCCATTATCAACGGGCCTATGATCGGGCGCGGCGGGCAGACGATAGAGATATGATCAGAGAATTCAGGCATCAGGCTTATCATTGCTTGCGCCCCATCAAGGATAGTTTGTATTTGAGCAAAAAAAGCATCCGGGATGCTTCTGACAGGGGGGATTTGCAGCAAATGCTTGGGGATTCCTTGCAGGTTATCGAGAAATATGAGTGGCGATTGACGCGGCTGATTGAAAACATGACGCTCATCTCCCGCCTGGAAGCGTCTGATGATGATTTGAGGTTTTCGGAAGTGAAGCTGGATGTGATAGTGGGCGATGTCGTTGCCGATTTTCAGGACGCGGCCCATGAGAAAGGCGTCATCTTGACCTGGCAGGCCCAACCCGATCCATTCCCGCGCATCACCGCCAGCGAGGAGAGCCTGCGGCAGCTCCTCATCAACCTTATCGATAACGCCATCAAGTATTGCGGGTGCGGGGATGAGATTGATGTGGCGTTGACGGCCAACGTGACCAGAAACATCCTCACCATCGATGTGTCGGATACTGGCCCGGGCATTCCTGCCGAGGATCTTAATCTTATTTTTGACAAGGGCTATACTGTGGAGGGCGCTCGCGGACGCAAACTCCGGGAGGGAAGTCAGGGG
>JALSPL010000132.1 GCA_026985975.1 Anaerolineae bacterium
ATCTCCACCGAGTTGGGGTGGGTATCCTCACCCAGATCGACTATGCGGAACGCGACCGCCATGCCCGCGGCGCGAGCCAGATCCAGGCTTTTGCGGATGTGCGGATCATCGGTGGCCAGGCCCAACAGACCCGCAACCAGCGCCCGATCTGTGCCGTGTCCGCGTCCGGTTTGAGCAAAGGAGCCGTGCAACCCCAGGATAGCGTTTTGGGGCTGCGCGCCGAGGATAGCGCGCCCCAGGCGCCCCAACCGCACGGCGCCCGCTGTATGCGAGCTGGAAGGTCCCACCATGATGGGGCCGATGATGTCGAAGGCTGAAATAAACCGTTTGGAAGCCATGATTGCAAAGGAAGGAGGTATCGAGTGCGAGAAATACAAAACGCTGGCATCCATTGTAGTCAAAATCTCGTTTTTTTGCACAATAGACAATGCGCTACATGAGTTTTTGATTAGAACTTCATGGGAGTTATGGGTTTGGTTGATGAATGTCATATACTAACAGACCATCTTTTGTTAAAATAGACCCGCTAAAGACATATGGGTGCGTCCTAAACGAGTTGGCAGCGTTCATGCGCCTCCGCCCGGCATCACGAGTGCCGTATGCAGTAATCAGTATTCAGTAATCAGTTTACAGTGTTCTGTGGCGGCGGCCCGTCGCATTTGCCCGAGGCGCTTTAGCGAGGTGCGATGCACTTCGGAAGTGCGTCGCACCTGAGCCTGGGCCTATTAGCCCCAGGCGGAGGCGGCAGACGTCAACCTCCAACTGAAATAGGACACACCCAAGACATATCATCTGTTGCACCCCAAGCGAGGAATATGCCATGCGTCGAGTTTCCCTATCCTTGTTCGTTATTCTTCTGTTTCTGGGAGCGGCTTTGCCCTTTTCGGCTTTTGCCCAGGATGAGCCGGTGGTGCGGGCCGTATTATTCTATTCGCCCACCTGTCCGCATTGTCATAAAGTGCTTCAGGAGGATTTGCCGCCATTGGTGCAGAAATATGGCGATCAATTACGGATATTGCTCATCGATGTGACAACCGCGGGCGGACAGGAACTCTATCAATCGGCGGCCAAAGCGATTCCCATTCCCGATAACAAGCGCGGCGTGCCTGCTCTGGTCGTAGGAGAGACGCTGCTGGTGGGGGATAAGGAGATTCCCGAGAAATTCCCGGGCATTATCGAGCAGGGGCTGGCGTCCGGCGGGATCGATTGGCCGGCGATTCCGGGCCTGGACCGGGTGTTGAAAGATATCGAGGCCCGCCAGGAGGCGGAAGAAACGCCCGCCAGCCCCCAAACGCCAGCGCCAAAGACGCCATCAGCCCCGGCGACTTCCGCTCCAGAAAAATCATCGGAAGGCGCCAGTCTGAACCCGGTGGCCGTCAGAGCCATCAGTGAAATGAGCATCTCCGAACGCCTGGCCCTGGATCCCGCGGGCAGCGCTATCGCCATCATCACGCTTATCCTGATGCTTGGTATGTTGACGTGGGCGCTGGTCACCTGGGCTCGCACCGATTTCGCTTTTTCCGTCGGCCCGAATTGGCTCAATTGGATGATTCCGTTGCTCAGCGTCATCGGCATGGGCGTGGCTTTTTATCTCACCTTTGTGGAGACCACCGGCGCCGAGGCCGTTTGTGGACCGGTGGGAGATTGTAACGCGGTCCAGCAAAGTCCGTATGCGCTTCTGTTCGGGATTTTGCCTGTGGGGCTGCTGGGACTGCTCGGTTATATCGCAATCATTGCGCTTTGGGCCTGGCAGCGCTTCGGGCCGGCGGAAAAAACAGCGCGAACGGGATGGTTGTTGCCCTCTATCATTTATTTTGGCGTTGCTTTCAGCGCATATCTTACCTTTTTGGAACCTTTCGTTATTGGCGCTATCTGCATGTGGTGTATGACTTCAGCCTGGATTATGACGATTTTGCTTTTCCTGACTTTTCGGTGGACCATACCGCGGGAAAACCATTCATCCACCGCAACTGCCTAGCTTGTCTTCGCTGACACAAAAAGACGCTCTAACCTGCATACGTTAGCAGTTGCCATCCACCTGCCGAAGATGAAAAAGCTCCCGATGGCATCTCGCTATCGGGAGCTTGCGTTTTTAGGAGAGGATTCAGTTGAGGGAGGGTTCGGGCGTGGCGGGACCTTCCACCGTGCGTTCGGGCTGAGGGCCAGCCTCGCCCGCTGGCCGCAAGGCCGCTTCCAGCACCTGCTCGATGCCCTCCACCGGCACGAAGTTCAGCTCCTGGCGGATGTCCTCGGGCAGATCGTCCAGGTCGGCCTCGTTGCGCTGGGGCAGGATGATGGTCCTCAGGCCCGCCCGATGCGCGGCCAGCACTTTCTGCTTGACGCCGCCGATGGGCAGCACCTGGCCGCGCAGGGTGATCTCGCCGGTCATGCCCACATCGGCGCGTACGGGCCGATTCGTCAGCAAGCTCACCAGTGCGGTGACCATGGTGACGCCAGCGCTGGGGCCATCCTTGGGGATAGCGCCGGCGGGCACGTGGATGTGGAAGTTGTTTTTCTCGAAGACCTCGGGATCAATGCCCAGAGCTTCGGCGTTGGATTGCACCCAACTGAAGGCGATGCGCACGGATTCCTCCATCACCTCGCCCAGTTGGCCGGTGATGATGAGGTTGCCCTTGCCCTTCATTTTGGTGGCCTCGACGAAGAGCACATCACCGCCTACGGGCGTCCAGGCCAGGCCCGTGGCCACGCCCGGGCGTTCGGTGCGCAGGGCTGCATCGAAGAAGAATTTGGGCTTGCCCAGGAACTCGCGCACCAGGTCGGGCGTGATCGCCATGCTTTGGACCTCGTCCGCTGCGATCTTCACTGCCACTTTGCGGCACACCGAGCCGATCTCTCGCTCCAGGTTGCGCACGCCCGCTTCGCGGGTGTAATCGCGGATGATGGTGCGGATGGCCTCATCGCTGAAGCTGATTTCCTCCTTGCGCAGGCCGTTCACCCGGCGCTGGCGGGGGATGAGATAGCCGCGGGCGATGTGCAGCTTTTCGTGCTCGGTGTAACCCTCCAGCATGATGATTTCCATGCGATCCCGCAAGGGCGCGGGGATGGTGTCCAGCGTATTGGCGGTGGTGATGAAGATGACGTCGCTGAGATCGAAGTCCACATCCAGGTAATGATCGCGAAATGCGTAATTCTGCTGCGGATCCAACACCTCCAGCAGGGCTGAGCTGGGGTCGCCCCGCCAATCCATGCCGATCTTGTCGATTTCGTCCAGCATGAATACAGGGTTACGGGTGCTGACCCGCTTGATGGCCTGGATGATGCGACCGGGCATGGCCCCGATGTAGGTGCGGCGATGCCCGCGGATCTCGGCTTCATCTCGCATGCCGCCCAGGCTCATGCGGGTGAACTTGCGGCCCAGGGCGCGGGCGATGCTCTTGCCCAGGCTGGTCTTGCCCACGCCGGGCGGGCCCACAAAACAGAGGATCGCGCCCATGGCCTCGTGCAGCTCGCCCTCGTGGCCTTCGGGCGCCTCGATGCCCCGTTCCTGCACCAACTTGCGCACGGCCAAGAATTCCAGAATGCGGTCTTTGACCTTCTGCAGGTCGTAGTGGTCTTCATCCAGCACCTGGCGGGCGTGTTCGATATCGAGGTTGTCTTCGGTGAGCGCGTGCCAGGGCAGGTCCAGCAGCCAGTCCAGGTATGTCTTGATCACCGAGTACTCAGCGGCCTGAGGCGGCATCTTCTCCATGCGTTTGAGTTCGCGCCGGGCTTCTTTCTCAGCCTCTTCCGGCAATTCAGCCTCGGCGATGCGGCGGCGGTATTCTTCCACTTCCGCTTCGGTCTCATCGCTCTCGCCCAGCTCGCGACGAATCGCTTCGAGCTGCTGGCGCAGGAAGTAATCTCTCTGGGCCTTGCTCATCTCTTCCGAGGCTTCCTCGGTGATCTGCTTGCGCAGACTCAGCACTTCTTTTTGGTGGATGAGGAAGCGCACCAGCAGTCGCATTTTTTCATTGACGCTGTCCGCCTCCAGAAGCTGCTGGGCTTCATTCACCTCCAGCGGGGTGTTGGCGGCGATGAGATAGACCAGTTGACGGTTGTCCTTGATCTGCCGCAGGAATGCGCCGATGCCCTCAGGCAGGTTGGGCAGCATTTCGGCCACTTCGGCGGCGATTTCCAGCAGACTTTCCCGCAGGGCCTCGGTCTCTACGCCCTCTTCGATGGTCTCGGGCGCGAGCATGAC
>JALSPL010000133.1 GCA_026985975.1 Anaerolineae bacterium
CGATGGTCTCGCCGTCCGCAGTGCGGATGATGAGCACCCGGTCGGGCGAGGCGGTGCGCAGACTCACATCGCCCGCTGGGTAGGATTCCGACATCCAGAACCAGCGGTCGCCCGCCTGCTGCACCTCGCCTTCCTCGGCCAGCATGCCCAGCACCTCCTCGGTCAACGCGAAGCGTCCAAAAGCCTCGCCCGTCCGAAAAGGCAGCTCGAAGGCCGCACAGCGTAGATGCTCGGTGAGGATAATCAGATTGTCGGGATTGATGAGCGCATGCTCGGGCGAGCGCCCGAAAAAATAATCGGGATGCTGCACAATGTATTGATCCAGCGGCCCGCCGCCCGCCACCAGCGCCGCCAACGACGTCTCCTGCCGCCGTCCGGCCCGACCCGCCTGCTGCCAGGCGCTGGCGATGGTTCCGGGAAAGCCGGTGAGCACCGCGGCCTGCAACTGGCCGATATCGATGCCCAGCTCCAGGGCGTTGGTGGCCACCACAGCCTGTATGGCCCCCTGTCGCAGACCTTTTTCGATGTGGCGGCGCTCTGCGGGCAGATAGCCGCCGCGATAGCCCCGCACAGCGGTCTTCCCCGCCCCCTTCCTCTCCAACCCCTCCCGCAGGTAGGTCAGCAGCAGTTCGGCGCCCATGCGGGAGCGGGCGAAAAAGATGGTCTGCACGCCCGCTCGCAGGATGTCCACGCCCAATTGTTGGGCCTCCAGCAGATTGCTACGCCGCAGCCCCAGCTCCGGATCCACCAGAGGCGGGTTGAGGAAGATGAAGTGCTTTTCGCCCGATGGCGCCCCGTTTTCGGTGATGACCGCCACCGCGGCCTCGATCAGCCGTTCTGCGTGCTCGACCGGATTGGCGATGGTGGCCGAGGCCAGTAGAAATTGGAGGGGCGGGTGCGACGCACCTTCATCCAGAGGTGGCGATGACGCCCTGCCTGCAGTTGACGGCGCTCGGGTGTTGAAGGGATGCTCTGACGTCAGGTGCGTCGCACCTTGGTGGAACCTCGCAATGCGTTGCAAGCGCCGCAGCACATTGGCCACATGCGAGCCAAACACCCCGCGATAGACGTGGATTTCATCGATGACCACGGCCCGCAGGCCGCGGAAAAACCCCGCCCAATTGACATGATGGGGCAAAATGCCCGTGTGCAGCATGTCGGGGTTGGTGAGGATGATGCGGGCGTTCTCACGGATGCGCTTGCGGTGGCTTTTGGGCGTGTCGCCGTCGTAGATGGCCGCGGTGACGTCGGTCTGAAGCGCATCCAGCAGGCTTTGCAGCGTGTGGAGCTGATCCTGGGCCAGGGCTTTGGTGGGAAAGATGTACAGCGCCCGGGCGTCGGGATCATTCAGCAGCCAATGCAGGACGGGCAGATTGTAGGCCAGAGTCTTGCCCGAGGCTGTGGGCGTCACCACCAGCGTATGCTCCCCCCGCAGCGCCGCCGCGATGGCCCGGGCCTGGTGGCTGTAGGGCTGACGGACGCCCCGGGCCTGCATGGCCAGGGCCAGCCGCATATCCAGGGCCTCGGGCCAGGGCGCGTAGCGCGCGGGCCGGGCGGGAATACGCTGCCAGCTCGTGACCCTGGTCAGAAATTTGGGATCGAGTTGGAGACGGGAAAGAAGCGAGGGGAGGAACACAGAGACGCAGTCCTTGCTACGGCGCTTCCTGCACCAAACCGGCGTAAGGATTGCGGCTGCCTTTGTAGCGGGGCCAGTCGGGCAAAAAGTAATTGATGGCATACGATGGCGGCGGCGGCCACAACAGATACACATCGCTCCACCAATGCCATGATTCGTAGTCATTATCGCTGAAACCCAGATCGACATGCTTGCCGCTGAGACCGCTGCCCGTATCGCCGGCGATGGCGAAGCCATATCCCGGCACATACAGTTTCTGACTCATATTGATCACCGAGGGATCGACGCCCACCACGCCCTTGCCAGCCCTGAAGCCCAGCCGCGTATGTCCGTACCAGGGCAGCGATGGATCGGTGCCCGAACGGCTGGGACTGTAGGAGGTGGTGTAAGCCCGCAGTTTGCGCCAATAGGTGATGGGACCGTCGGGCGTCATGGCCGTATGCGGCGTGATTTTGCGACCATAGAGCAGCACCTTGCGCCGGGGAGCCACCGCCTCCCATTCATCTTCCAGCGAGCGCGCCACTTCCTCGCCGTTTTCATAACGCACCCGATAGCGGCGTCGCAGCACGCCCGGGCGGCCCTCGCTGCCCACCCGCCGCGTATCGATGGGCAGATCATCGTCCGGCTCCCACACGGTCTCGAAGGGTAGCAATTCTTCTTCATACGCCACGGTTTCCACAATTCGCGTCACCTGGATGACATCGTTGGGGTGCAGATCGGCTTCCAGAGGCGGATGCGCCTGATCTTCACCCAGCAGCAGGACGCCAGCCTCTCTCAGCGCATCACCCACCGTTTTTTGACGCGTGCGGGTTGCGATGGTCTTGCCGTCGACGATGATGGTGATGGGCGTGGCCCGGCGCAGCAGCACCCGCATTCCCGGTCGGATGGCCGCATCCAGGCCCGGCAGCACACTGTCTCCTTTTTGTACGGGGATGTCATTTTCGGCCAGTGCCTGGGCCACGCTTTCGGCTCGAGTCCAGATGGTGCGGCTGACGCCTCCTTCTTCGATGACCTGCACCGGCGTCGCTCGCAGGATGCTCAGAGTCAGGGGCTTGGGGATTTGCTCCCAGGGGGGGGCGGTGCGACGCCCGGCCGGCGGCAGCCATTGCGCCGGCGGCAGTGCATCCCTCGCATGAACTACTTGATCTCCCAGCAATATCTCATCGGCGGGAGCCAGGGTGATCATGGCGTCATCCAGCGCGCCCGCCACCGAATCCGCTCGCGTCCACACCACCTGCGAGCGCCCGTCGGCCAGCATCTGCACCGGTCGGGCTCGCTGCACCGCCAGGCGGGCGTCTGCTCCCCAGCTTCCTTCCAGCCTCAGGCTATCCTCCGGGCGCAGCGCATAGCCCAAACGCCGCAAAAGCGCTTCGGGCGAACGGGCGTGGGTCGTCACCACCGCGCTTTGTCCATCGATGGTGATGGTGACGGGGAACGCGGTCGTCCGCCAGCGCCACAGGCCCGCCAGCGTCGCCAGCAAAAATATCGCGCCAGCAGCCAGCGTCCAGAAACGACGTCGGGCGTTGTGGGAGATGGTGGGGGTGGAAGCGATGGCGGGGGCTGATTGCATCGTGTCGGGCGTCTCCGCCCGTCTGTTTGACAGGGCGAGAGGACTGTGATAAATGAAGGATGTTTGCCGCATTATACCCTTCGCGTCATGCCTGCGCAACCAAAAATCCCATGCCATTTCATCCCAGACGCCAAAATACGCCCCAGCAATTCGCCAGCCAGCTCCGCGAAGGCCATTACAATGAACTGCGAGTCGCGCTTTATTTCATGCTGAGGGGGGAGCATGTGCGCATAGGCTACAACGGACAAAGCTATGACATTCATGTGATCTCGTCTCATCAGACCGCCTACAGCGTCGAGGTGAAATGGGACAAGGCTGCGGCCCGCACCGGCAATCTTTATTTCGAGATCGAGAATACGCGGCATCGGCGGCCTTCGGGCATCGCCGCCACCGCCGCCGATATCTGGTGTCATGTCATCGGTTCGGGCGATGAAGCGCTGCTGGTTTCGGTTGCCCGAATGCGGGCGCTGCTCAAATCACGGGCATTCAGGCGGGTTCACACCGCAGGAGAAGATAGTAACAGCCAGGGGTTGCTGGTTCCCCGCCGGTGGCTGGCGCAACAAACGGGAATAACCTGGATTGAATTGCCCACCGTGGAAGACTTCTTTGGGGAATTGTTCCGTAAATAGACGTTGGCGTCGTTTGCAGAGACGCTCTCGAAGCCCACGTTGGCCTGGCGCACCACGTAATGCGAAAAACGTAAAACGTGAGGCCCTAACGCATTACGCATTACGTTTTACGGGCTTGGCTGTCCCGCCAGATTGGCTTACTCATTTTCATTCTTATTGGTGTGCAGCCGCTCATGGCCCCTGCTTCGTAAATAAAGTTATGTTTACGTCATTCCGAAGGAGCGCAGCGACTGAGGAATCTCCCCGTCTGCAAACGCGAGATTCTTCGCTCCCGTTGGTCACTCAGAATGACACAGACGTTTTTTC
>JALSPL010000134.1 GCA_026985975.1 Anaerolineae bacterium
CAGATGGTGGCGGTGGACCGGCTGATGATCGAGGAGTATGGCATCCGGCTCATCCAGATGATGGAGAACGCCGGTCGCAACCTGGCGGATATGGCGCAAGCCATGCTGGGCGGCGATGTGCAGGATCGCCCGATTCTGACGCTGGCGGGCCGGGGCGCCAACGGCGGCGGGGGATTGGCCGCGGCCCGACATCTGGCCAACCGCGGGGCCGACGTGCAGGTGATGCTGGCCCGGGCCATGGAGGATTTCAGCGGCGTTCCCGGCCAGCAACTGGAGACTTTGCTGGCCATGGGCGTTTCGGTCACCACCGCCGGCGATGGCTGGGAGCTGCCCAGCGCCGATCTGATCATCGATGCGCTCATCGGTTACGGTCTCAGCGGGAATCCGCGCGGGGCCGCAGCGGGCCTGATTCAGTTGGCCAACAGCCATCCCGCGGCCATCCTCTCGCTGGATGCGCCCTCGGGCCTGGACGCCAGCAGCGGCCGCGTCTACGAGCCCTGTATGCGCGCCGCGGCCACGCTGACGCTGGCGCTGCCCAAGACGGGCCTTTACGCCGCGCCCGCCATCACGGGCGATCTGTTCCTGGCCGACATCAGCGCGCCGCCCGCGCTGTATGACGCCCTCGACATCGAGCTTCCCCCCATTTTCGCCGCCTCCCCCATCTTGCGGATTGTCTGATGTCGCCACAAGTTGTCGGATTGATGCAGCTCCTGGCCTATATCGGCCTGGCGCTGGGCGTCATCGGCGCGGTCGCCCCCATCATTCCCGGCCCGATTCTCATCTGGCTCAGCGCCCTGCTGTGGGCCTGGGCCGATGGTTTTCAGGCGGTGGGCTGGCCCACGCTGCTGGTCCTGGCGCTCATCGCCATCGTGGCGGAGCTGAGCGATGTGGCGCTGGCGGCCCTGGGAGCCAAAAAAGGCGGCGCTTCGTGGATGAGCATGATTGTCGCCGGCGCAGCCGCCATCATCGGCCTGATTGTTTTCAATCTCATCGGCGCCCTGGCGGGGGCGTTCCTGGGCCTGCTGGCCTGGGAAGCTCACCGCCATGATTGGCGCTGGCGTCAGGCCTGGCAGGCCAGCGGCGGATTTATCATCGGCTATCTGTTGGCCATGGTCGTCAAACTCTTTTTTGTGGCCGTCATGCTGGCGCTATTCATCTGGCAGGCGTTTTATGCGTAACCCTCAAATTTTCTGCTAATGATTGCATGATATAATATGAGTGCGTCCTATTTCAGTTGGAGGTTAACGTCTGCCGCCACCGCCTGGGGCTGATAGGCCCAGGCTCAGGTGCGACGCACTTCCGAAGTGCATCGCACCTCGCTAAAGCGCCTTACTCAAATGCGACGTATCGCCACTACTGAACACTGTAACTGCTTACTGCTTACCGATTACTGCTTACTGCTTACTGCACTTATGATGTCGGACAAAGACGCAAGAACGCCTCCAACTTGTTTCGGACGCACCCATATAATATGCGCAGTCAGCATCCAATGACGGCTCCCCTGAAAAAATGTCGGAATCAGCAACAGCAGTCGAGGAAACAGCGAAAATGATGGGGTTTCAGCCATATTTTCTTGGCGAAACCTTGATATTTTCCTTTGCGTCCTTGCGACTTTGCGTGAGACAAAGCTTTTTTCAGGCGATCCAATGACAACGATTCAACACGGAGGTTCACGACTCGATGTTTTACGGTTCTTTTTCACTCTGGATTCTTCTGGCGCTGCCCGGCCTGCTGCTGGGTTTTTGGGCGCAGATGAAAGTCAAACGCGCTTTCGGCAAATACAGCAAAATCCGCAATTCCCGCGGGCTCACCGGCGCGCAAGCGGCCCGTCTCATCCTGGATCATTATGGCTTGCGCCATGTCAGCATCGAAGAAACCCAAGGCATGCTCAGCGATCATTACGATCCCCGGGCCAAGGTGCTGCGGCTTTCCCCCGACGTGGGCCGCAGCCCCAGCATCGCCGCAGTGGGCGTGGCTGCGCATGAATCGGGCCACGCTCTGCAGGATGCCGATGGTTACGCAGCGCTGAAACTGCGCAGCGCCATCGTGCCCGCGGTGCAATTCGGCTCCTGGCTGGGCCCGCTGATCATCATGGGCGGTTTTATGCTCATGGCCCTGACCGGAGCCACCGATCTGGGCTACACGCTGGCCTGGGGCGGGCTGATCCTCTTCGCACTCACCGCCATCTTCGCCATCGTCACCCTGCCGGTGGAGTTCAACGCCAGCGCCCGGGCCAAGAAAGAGCTGGTGGCCATGAATATCCTCAGCCGGGATGAGATGAAAGGCGTCAACGAAACGCTGAACGCGGCCGCGCTCACCTATGTGGCCGCGGCCATCGCCGCCATCGGCCAGGTGCTCTACTATGTCTTTTTGCTCACGGGCCGCCGCCGATAAGCTTCGCTTTCCCGCGCTTTCAGACCTCCGGACAACCCGCCCGGAGGTCTTTTGTTATCCCCGTGTCGTCAGGGCCACAGCCCATCTTCCCGCCGGCCGCCTTCAGAGATGGACGCGGCCCGCGGGCGGCTCAATGATTTCCCAACACGGCGCTGATGTCGGGCGTATCTTCCGGATGCTGACGACGCTCCTCTCGCAGACTCTGCGCCACATCCAGCCGCTGTTGGCGCAAGGAACGAATGCCGTAAACCAGCACAATCAGGAGCAGAGCCAGGATCGCCAGTTCGATCATCATCAGCTCAAAGGCCCGCTCATCCACTTTTAGATCCCCGGTCATCAGCCGCGAGCCCTCGGCAGTGATGATCAACACGCGCCGCACCACCGAAATCAGACCGACAATGAGAAATGGTTCGCTGGAAAGACGCCGCTGAGTGACCGATATCTTCACCATCTGCATGATCTCGGCCAGCATCGAGATCAACAACAGACTATCCAGAATTTGCAGCACATCCAATGGGATATGACCGCCGATCCAGGGAAAGACATAGATCATCCACAACTGCCCGAGTCCTCCCAGCGCCGCCACCAGCAGCGTCAGGCCGATAAGCACGTAAATAAGAAATTCAGCTTTTTCCCAGATTACGACGAGAATGGCAGTGATGCGGGAAGAAGAATCCTCGTTCATAGAATAATCGCCCTGTGAATGTCGGATGATGTTATCGCGGGAAGATTGTCGTCATCCATCATAAATCCCCCTGTCAGCATCTGTCAATTCCGACCCCGACAGCGGGGTGCGGTTCAATTTTGGGGCAAACTGTCCGATAGTGTGCTGACCGAGTCCCATTTTGAAACACGCCCCACAGAGGGGCTTTTCAGCGCTTTCTCAAAACCCAACCAAATGTGCTAAAATAGAAACGATCGTAATGCAAACTCTCATTCCCCATCAATCAGGAGGCTCGACCATGTTTTTCGCTTTGCTCATCGTCACCCTGCTGGTGGCGGCGCTGGTTTCATATCTCGTGGCCCGCGCCTTCGACAAACCCATCGCCCTGATTCTGGAACGCATCGTGGGGCCGGAGATGGCCGGAGCCTGGGCCAAATATATGAAATTCGCCATCTACGTGGTGGGCGTCTCGGGGGGCGTGCGCATCTACGAACTGGAGCGTTATCTGCCCCAGCCGCAGGCGAAACTGCCGCAGGGCGTGGTGGACCAGGGCTATCAACTGACGCTGACGCCCGAGCGCTGGGTGCTGGAAGTCTACCGCACCATCATCGAGACCCTGCAAGCGCTGGCCTGGATGCTGCTCATTTTCTTCCTCTTCGCACTGGTGGCCTATGTCATCGTCCGCATCTGGGGCGGGCGCAGGAATAAAAGCGACCAGGCGCAGTCAGAATAAATCGCTCCTTGCCCGTCCCGCTCCACGTTCATTCCCATTTCAGCCTGCTGGCCGCGACGCCCTCGGTGACGGAGCTGGCCCGCCAGGCCGCGGCCGACGGGTTTTCACATCTGGCGCTGACCGACGCCAACGCGCTGTATGGCGCAGTGCGCTTCGCCCGGGCCTGCGCCGCGGCCGGGGTGCAGCCCATTGTGGGGATGTGCGTCACCCTGGCCCCGCCGTCCGATTTTCCCCGCCCTCTCGATTTCAGCCCCGGCGTCATTACGCTGCTGGCTGCGGGGCCCGAGGGCTATCGCAGCCTCTCCCATCTCAGCTCCGATTTGCAGGGTCGGCCCGACCGGGAGCAGCG
>JALSPL010000135.1 GCA_026985975.1 Anaerolineae bacterium
CAGCAGCACCAGCCCGTGCATCTGCCCCGTCAGGCCCACGCCCGTCACCTGCGCCGGATCGACGCCGCTGGCGTTCAGGGCCTCGCGGATGCTGGCGAAGGTCGCCTGCACCCACAGCTCGGGGTCTTGCTCACTCCACAAAGGCCGGGGCGAGTCCGCGGGATAGGCGTTCGCGGCCACGGCCAGCACCCGCCCCTGCTCGTCGATGATCAACGCCTTGGTGGCGGTGGTGGAGCTATCGATGCCGATGAAGTAGGACATGGTTTGATCGGCCTCCTATCGCACGCCCAGCAGCACTTCGATGGTGAGCTGATCCAGGCGTTCATAGGCCAGCCCGCGGGCGCCCAGGGCTTTGCGATCGAATCGATGCGCCCGCAGCGCTGCGGCTTTGGCCGCGGTGTATGCGCCCTTGAACGGGTCGGTCTCGCCGTCGTCCCGATTGATCTCGGCCAGCAGCGCCTGAATCTCCGGGTCGGCATTCCATTGCGCGGCTTTTTCCTTGAGGATGAGATACGTTCTCATGCAGCCCCGGGCAAAATCCTTCACCCCCTCATAATCCTCAGTGCGATAGGCGTGGGCGTCGAAATGACGGCTGCCCTGATACCCAACGTCCTCCAGGAATTTCACCAGGAAAAACGCGCTCTTGATGTCTGCCGAGCCAAACCGAAAATCCTGGTCATAGCGCCCGATGACCTGATCATTGAGATCGATGTGGAAAAGCTTGCCTGCGTCCCAGGCCTGGGCCACGCCGTGCAGGAAATTGAGCCCGGCCATCTGCTCGTGGGCCACCTCCGGATTCACCCCCACCATCTCCGGGTGGTCCAGGGTCTCGATGAAGGCCAGCATGTGGCCCGTGGTGGCGTTATAGATGTGGCCGCGAGGCTCGTTGGGCTTGGCTTCCAGTGCGAACTTCAGGTCATAGCCCTGGTCGATGACGTAGTCGCACAGGAAATTCATGGCCTCGCGATTGCGCTGGATCGCATCCAGGGGGCTCTTGGCCGCGTCAGTCTCCGCGCCCTCGCGTCCGCCCCAGAAGACGTACACCTTCGCGCCCAGCTCCACGCCCAGATCGATGGCGTTCATGGTCTTCTGCAAGGCGTAGGCCCGCACCTTGGGGTCATTGGATGTAAACGCGCCATCTTTGAACGCGGGATCGGTGAAGAGATTGGTGGTGGCCATGGGCACGACCAGGCCCGTGTCGGCCAAAGCCTTCTTGAAATCAGCCACGATCTTGTCCCGCTCAGCGGGCGTGGCGTCGATGGGGATGAGATCGTTGTCATGGAAATTGACGCCATACGCGCCCACCTCCGCCAGCAACTGCACGATTTCCACCGGCGAGAGCGGCTCGCGCACCGGCTCGCCAAAGGGGTCGCGGCCGACATTCCCCACCGTCCACAGGCCGAAAGTAAAACGGTGTTCAGGTTTTGGGGTGTAATCTGTCATGGTTGGCATCCTTTGCGAATGATGATTAGAAATTTCAGAGGGATTGCCTTATGGCCAAACGCGAAGCAATTCATATTTTTGGAAATGCGCTTCCATTCTACAATTTCTTTTGCAAACTTACAATGCGGTTGCACCAGGAGGGTGCGGTTCAATTTGGGGGCAAATTCCCAAAGCGGGCGCCTGGCCATTGCCGCCATCACCCCGAGGTGAACCTCGGGGCTACCTTTGCCAGGCCCTTCGGGCCTGGCCCGAAGGGCCTTCGCACCGGTAGCCCAGGGCTTCCTGCCCAGGAGGCGGCAGAACAAAATCTGGCATTTGCCCCCATTTTGAAACACGCCCGCATCAGGAAGCGTGGGCGCGAAGCGCCTAAAATGTCCGAGGGCACTCGGTCGGTGCGCTATCAGACAGTTTGCCCCAGTTTTGAACCCCCTAAAAAGGTCGGAATCAGCAACGACAGTTGAGGAAACAGCGAAAATGATGGGGCTTCAGCCATGTTTTCTTGGCGAAACCTTGATATTCCCCTTTGCGCCCTTGCGACTTTGCGTGAGACAAAGCTTTTTTCAGGCGATCCAATTTTGAGCCGCTCCTCGTAACCAGATTGACAGTCACGAAAAAGATGATGTAAACTGTACTTTCGTATTACCCGTTACATTCTGTCACAAAATCACGTTTCTCTCGAACATCATTCAAGCAGGAGGCGCTGTCGAAACGACCCATTGCAGAACCTTTCCCGAACTTTCACCTCTCACCCACTCGTCATTTTCCAAAAAGGAAGGATAAGACATGCGAAAGCTTTTTGTAGCGCTTTCACTTTTGCTCATCGTCGTCTTTGCGGTGGCTTGCACCTCCAGTCAGCCGGCAGCCACCACCGCCCCGTCCGGCGGCGAGAAAACCGAAGCAACCAAGGCTCCTGAGGCGACCAAAGCCCCTGAAGCCACTACCAAACCCGCCGAAGCTGGCAAGGGCAGCATTGCCGTGCTTCTGCCCGACAGCGCCTCCTCCGCCCGCTGGGAAGCGGACGATCGCCGCTTCTTCGAGCAGGCCTTCGATGCTGCGGGCGTGGATTACACCATCGTCAACGCCGAGGGCGACGCCCGTATGCAGCAGACCCAAGCCGAACAAGCTATCACCAACGGCGCCAAGGTGCTGCTGCTGGTCAACCTGGATAGCGGTTCCGGCGCAGCCATCATCGCCCAGGCCCGCGAAGCGGGCGTCAAGGTCATCGACTACGACCGGCTCACCATCGAAGGCCCGGGCGCTGACATCTACGTCAGCTTCGACAACGTGGCCGTGGGCCGCCTCATGGGCGAGACCCTGGAGCCCCTCATCAACGCCCTGCCCGCGGACCCCAAGAAAGTCGTGCAGCTCAATGGTTCGCCCACCGACAACAACGCCACCCTCTTCCGCGAAGGCTACTACAGCGTGGCCAAGCCCCATTACGACGCGGGCGACTGGGTGCTGGTGGACGATCAGGCCGTGCCCGACTGGGACAACCAGCAGGCATTGGTCATCTACGAGCAGATCCTGACCGCCGCCGGCGGCGACGTGGACGCCACTTTTGCGGCCAACGACGGCCTGGCCAACTCGGTCATCTCGGCGCTGAAGAGCCAGGGCATGGACCCGATGCCCCTCAGCGGCCAGGACGCCACCGTGGGTGGCATCCAGAACATCCTCTCCGGCTGGCAGAGCATGACCGTGTACAAGCCCATCAAGCTGGAGGCGGAGTCCGCGGCCAAAGCCGCCATCGCCCTGCTCAATGGCGAGGACGTCTCCACCCTGACCAGCGACACCATCAACAACGGCCAGAACGACATCCCCTTCATGAAGCTGACCCCCATCGCCGTGACCAAAGACAACATCGCCGACACGGTGATCGCCGATGGCTTCCGCACCTGGGATGAGATCTGCGTGGGCGACTTCGCCCAGTATTGCCCGCCCGAGGCCATGGGTGGCGAATCCACCGGCGGCGAAAGCGGCTCCGCCGAGAGCGTGGAAGGCAGCATCGCCGTGCTTCTGCCCGACAGCGCCTCCTCCGCCCGCTGGGAAGCGGACGATCGCCGCTTCTTCGAGCAGGCCTTCGACGCAGCGGGCGTGGATTACACCATCGTCAACGCCGAAGGCGACGCCCGGATGCAGCAGACCCAGGCCGAACAGGCCATCACCAACGGCGCCAAGGTGCTGCTGCTGGTCAACCTGGATAGTGGTTCCGGCGCAGCCATCATCGCCCAGGCCCGCGAAGCGGGCGTCAAGGTCATCGACTACGACCGGCTCACCATCGAAGGCCCGGGCGCTGACATCTACGTCAGCTTCGACAACGTGGCCGTGGGCCGCCTCATGGGCGAGACCCTGGAGCCCCTCATCGACGCCCTGCCCGCGAATCCCAAGAAAGTCGTGCAGCTCAACGGTTCGCCCACCGACAACAACGCCACCCTCTTCCGCGAAGGCTACTACAGCGTAGCCAAGCCCCATTACGACGCGGGCGACTGGGTGCTGGTGGACGATCAGGCCGTGCCCGATTGGGACAACCAGCAGGCGTTGGTCATTTACGAACAGATTCTGACCGCCGCGGGCGGCGACGTGGACGCCACCTTTGCGGCCAACGACGGCCTGGCCAACTCGGTTATCTCGGCGCTGAAGAGCCAGGGCATGGACCCGATGCCCCTCAGCGGCCAGGACGCCACCGTGGGCGGCATCCAGAACATCCTCTCCGGCTGGCAGACGATGACGGTGTACAAGCCCATCAAGCTGGAGGCGGAGGCTGCGGCCAAAGCCGCCATCGCCCTGCTCAAGGGTGAGGACGTCTCCACGCTGACCAGCGACACCATTAACAACGGCCAGAACGACATTCCCTTCATGAAACTGACCCCGCTGGCCGTCACCAAGGACAACATCGCCGACACGGTGATCGCCGACGGCTTCCGCACGTGGGATGAGATCTGCGTGGGCGACTTCGAGCAGTACTGCCCGGCCGATCGCTAATCCGATCTTCGCTATCGGTGGGGGCGTCGTCTCGGCGTCCCCACCGGTTTGTCACTTTATCCTGGAGGTGGCGACTTGTCGAATCATGCGAACAACACACCTATTCTTGAACTCAAGGGCGTTTCCAAGCGTTTCGGAGCGGTGCAAGCCCTGGAAAAGGTGGATTTCGAGGTGCGCTCGGGCGAGGTGATGGCGCTGGTGGGAGACAACGGCGCCGGAAAATCAACGCTGATCAAGGGAATCGCCGGCATTTACCCCTTTGATGATGGCGAGGTTTTCTTCGGGGGGGAAAAGGTGGATATTCACGGCCCGCGCGACGCCGCAGACCTGGGCATCGAGATCGTGTATCAGGACCTGGCCCTGGCCGATAATCTGGACGTGGTGGCCAACATGTTCCTGGGTCGCGAGAAAGTGGGCGGCATGTGGGCGATGGATGAAGAATCCATGGAGGAGGAGGCCATCAAAACCCTGGACTCTCTCTCGGTGACGACCCTGCGCTCGGTGCGACTGCCTGTGGCCTCGCTTTCGGGCGGGCAACGCCAGGCCATCGCCGTGGCCAAGGCGGTCATGTGGAACTCGAAGGTGGTGATTCTGGATGAGCCCACCGCGGCCCTGGGCGTCGCCCAAACCCGGCAGGTGCTGGATCTGGTCAAGACCTTGCGCGCCAAGGGCCTGGCCGTGGTCATCATCTCCCACAATCTCCACGACATCTTCGAAGTAGCCGACCGGATCACCGTGCTGCGGTTGGGGAAGCGCGTCAATGTCTTCGATGCCAGCAAGACCACACAACAGGAAGTTGTGTATGCGATCACGGCTGGCGCCCTCAGTCAGGTGCCAGGGATGGTGAAGTCATGAGCACAACGCAAGAACCCGTTTCTGAACCCCAAAATGCTTTGCTCGAAGCAACGGCCCGGACATCGCCGGGCGATTATGTGCGAAATTATCTTCAGCGGATGAAGGGCGGTGATATGGGCGCATTGCCCATCATCATCGGGCTCATCGTCATCGCTATTATCTTTCAGGGCCAGAACGAGCATTTTCTGACCCCCCGCAACTTCGTCAATCTCATTGTGCAGATGGCGGGCATTACCACCATCGCCATCGGCCTGGTGTTTGTGCTGCTGCTGGGGGAGATCGACCTGTCGGTGGGCTATGTGAGCGCGGTGGCCGCGGTGTTCCTGGCCATGCGCCTGCGCCCGCCCGATGGCTGGCCCTGGTACGCGGGCATCATCGGCGCGCTGCTCTTCGCCGCAGCCATTGGCATCGTGCAGGGGCTGTTCATCACCAAGGCCCGGCTCCCCTCCTTCATCGTCACCCTGGCCGGACTGCTGGTGTGGAACGGCGTGGTGCTGATACTCATCGGCACCGGCGGCACGGTCATCATCCAGGACCCGGTCATCATCGGCATCGCCAACGCCTTCCTGCCCCATGTGTGGGGATGGATTGTGGGCGTGGCCGCGGTGGCCATCTTCGCCTATAGCAAGCTGCGCCGCTGGAAACGCCGCCAGAAGCGGCAGGTTTCCTCGGAGCCCATCGCCATCGTCATCTTCCAGATAGCGCTGGTGGCGGTGATTATGGCGGCGGTGGTGTATGTGGCCAATCTGGATCGCGGCGTGCCTTTCGTGGGCGTGCTGCTGCTGATCTTCCTGGCAGCGTTCACTTATCTGGCCGACCGCACCAAGTTCGGGCGCTATGTGTACGCCATCGGCGGCAATACCGAATCGGCCCGCCGCGCCGGCATCCCGGTGGATCGCATCAAGACGTTGGTGTTTATGATCGCCAGTTTGATGGCGGGCGCGGGCGGCATCGTGCTGGCCTCTCGCTTGCGCTCGGTGGATACGGCCGCGGGCGGCGGCAACCTGCTGCTCATGGCCATCGCCGCGCCGGTCATCGGCGGCACCAGCCTGTTCGGCGGTCATGGCCGGGTGATCAGTGCGCTGCTGGGCGCGTTGATCATCGCCAGCATCGAAAACGGCATGGGGCTGCTGGGGCTCAGCGCCGGCGCCAAATTCATCATCACCGGCCTGGTGCTGTTGGTGGCCGTGCTGGTGGATGCGATTTCTCGCCGCGGCCGCGAGCAATCGGGCCTGGGTTGATAGGATTAGGAATAGGATTAGGATTGGGATTGGGGTGAATGCCGATGATCGAGCGTTCGCCCCAATCCTATTCCGCTTCAACGAATATGACCACCATCGAGGCCTATTGGCTGGCGTTTCTGGCGGAACTGCCGCCCGATTCGGCCTATCGCCAGCGCCATTATGCGGCCGACTCCTTCGGCGATTCGCCCGGGCTGGCCGATGAACTGGGGGAGCTGATTGCAGCGGGCGTGAAGACCGCCACCTGCTCGGCGCTGTGGGAATATGAAGCGGATGGGGAGCCCCTGCCTGCGCCCGGTCAGCTCACCATTGTGCTGAATGGCAGCGGCATGCCACTGTGCATCATCGAAACCACCGAGGTCGAAATCCGCAGGTTCGATCAGGTGGATGAGCGCTTTGCATACGAGGAGGGAGAGGGGGATCGCTCACTGGCTTATTGGCGGCGGGTGCACACCGAGTTCTTCACCCGCACCCTGCCCCGCATCGGGCGCAAGATGGATGAGACCATGCCTCTGGTGTGCGAGCGATTCAAGGTTGTTGAATGGTAGCAATCCACGGTGAGCGATGGTGAATGGATACGGCTTGGGGATGGTATAATCACGTCATGCAGCCCGCAACTTCCTCTCGCCGCGCCATCGCCGATCTAAGCCTGCTGGCCATCGCATTCATCTGGGGCCTGACTTTTGTCATGGTGCAGGATGCGGTGCGGGCGTATCCGGTGTTCGCCTTTCTCAGCGCCCGCTTTCTGTTGGCCTTTCTCGCCATGCTTCCTCTGGCGCTATTGCTGCGCAAGCGCACCGCGGGTTGGGGTGCGGCAACGCCGCTATGGCGGCAAATCGGAGCCGGCGTCTTCATCGGTCTGATTCTTTTCGCTGGCTACAGTTTTCAGACGATGGGCCTGCAATACACCACCCCCGCCAAGGCCGGGTTCATCACCGGTCTTTCCGTAGTTATCGTGCCGGTGCTGGGGATGGTCTTCGCCCGCGAGCGGCCGGAGGCCGCCGCATGGCTGGGCGTGGGGATGGCAACTGCGGGGCTGGCGCTCCTGTCATTGATAGGTGTAAACTTGAAACAGGGCGTCAATCCGGGCGATATCCTGGTCTTTTTCTGCGCCCTCAGCTTCGCCGCCCACATTTTCGTCACCGGCCGATTCTCACACCGCATGGATCCCTTGATCCTGACCATGACGCAAATCCTGACCGTGGCCGTGCTGGCCACAGCGGCCAGTCATTTTTTCGAGCCGCCCACGCCCGTTTTTCCCCGGGGACAGCCGCTTTTTGCCGCCATCTTCACGGGCGTGCTGGCCACAGCAGTGGCCTTTGGCGTGCAGACCATGGCCCAGCGCTTCACCACCGCCACCCACACCGCGCTCATTTTCGCCACCGAACCGGTTTTTGCCGCCCTGGCCTCCTTCACCCTCATTGGCGAACGCCTGGGCCCGCCCCAGCTCCTGGGCGGCGTCCTGATTCTGGCGGGAATGGTGACGGCGGAGCTCGGGCCGGGATTGAAGCTGAAGCGACCAAAACGCGATGAATAACCGTCAACTCGCCACGCTCATCTGTATGATCAATCAAAATCATGGACCGAACAGTTCCCTCCTCCGGCAACGAAGAAATCCAGCTTTATATGCGCACCTACTACTCGTTGTTTCGCAGCACGAGTCCGGTGCAGATCAAGGTGCTCATCGAGGCGCACAAGCGCATGAAGTCGGCGCTGCATGTGCGCGCCAATGACGCCGAGCCCGATCTGGCGGCGCTGAACTACGCGATCCTGCGTCTGCCCGACGTCATTGATCACGTGCGACTGGTGGTGATGGGGCAATCGGAGCGGATTTTTCGAAAATACGGGTACCACAATCTTTCATCGTGGCAAAGAGTCAGCGCGCCGGGCCGCCGTCGTCGTTCTTTCTTCAACGGCGAAGATACGCTGGCCGTTTTCATCGCCAGCCGCTCCGATATCGACGACCTCGTTCCTATGCTGGTGGCGTATCAGATCGAGCGGCGCAAGCTGTATGAGCTGCTGGGAAACAGTGCGGGCCTGGCCTTTTTGCAGGAGATCAACGAGCAGGGCGTCACGGACCCCCGGGCGTGCTGTCAACAACTGGCCCGGCTCACCGGGGCCGACGTCGATGACTGGATGCGCATTTATCGGGTGTGGAAGGAGAAGCTGCCGCAACGTTTGCTGACCATCGCCTCCGAAAAACAGGATATCGCCATCCGCTCTCTCTCCGGCTCACTGGCCGATTATCGGCGGGCGACGCGACGCTGGTGGGAGCACGTAGAGGAGACGCTGCCCGACATCGATTTTGCCAACCGCCCGGCCTATTTCGTCTCCAGCAACACCCACACGCTGGCCAATCTGCTCAGCGGCTATCCTCTGATGCAGGAAAAATTGCTGGAGGCGTTCATCCATGAAGAGGGGTCGGAAAATCTGCGGCGGGAGTATGAAGATATCCGCGAGCAAAACGTGCCCAGCAGCCGCGAGAACTTCTTTTATTACGCCTGGAAGAAATATGAGCAGGCGCATCCCGAAGCCATTGCCGAGCGGCTGGCCCACGAGAAGCGCATGGGCGTCCACCGCATTCCCAGCGAATACACGGCGTTCGATATCGAAGTGCAGGTGGTGTTTCTCAATCGCCTGGACACAGGCAAAATGGATCCCCGATTGCAATTGCCCGGCATCGAACGCCTGCAAGACGCCAACGCCCTCATCATCAACATCGATTATCCCCTGGGGTTGGGCGCGTATCAGGTGCTGAATGAGATCGCCCGCAACATCGACGAAGTGCGGGGCGTGTTCATCATGGGCAAGGCCGCCACCCTCAATGGCCGCATCGGCGATGTTATGATCCCCAACGTGGTGCATGACGAACACTCGGCCAACACCTATCTTTTTCACAACAGCTTCTGCGCCGAGGATGTGCGTTCATTCCTGGTTTATGGCGCAGTGCTGGATAATCAGAAGGCCATCACCGTGCCCGGCACATTCTTGCAGAATCAAAAGTATATGGCGGTGTTCTACAAGGAAGGCTACACCGATCTGGAGATGGAGGCGGGGCCGTATCTCAGCAGCGTTTATGAGATGTCCCGCCCCAAAGGACATCCCTACAATGAGATTGTCAACCTGTACGAAGCGCCTTTTCCGGTGGGGATTTTGCACTACGCGTCCGATACGCCGTTCAGCAAGGGCGAAAATCTGGGAGCCCAGAATCTCTCCTATTTCGGCATGGATCCCACTTACGCCACCATGATCGCCATCCTGCGGCGCTTGCTGGACGCCGAGATCAATCACCGGGCATAAAGCGCGCCATGCCCGACTTTCGCACCATCGCCTATCTGCAAAGGGGAACGCTGAGGCAGCGGGCGGCGTATGAGGCGCTGAGAGCGCTGGATGTGATGGCGACGCTGGCTGCTTACAACCCCCGGCTGACCGGCGCCATCCCCCTGGACGTGGACATCCCGGGCAGCGATCTGGACATCATCTGCCAGGTGGGGGCGGAGCAAATGGATGCGCTGGCCGAACTGCTGCGGCAAAAATATGGTCACCTGCCCGGCTTTCGGCTGGCCCGCAAGCAGCGTTACGATCATGCCGTCGTCGTCTGTGATTTCACCTGCTGCGAGTTTCCCATCCAGGTGTATGGCTCGCCCACGCCCGTGGACGCACAACGGGCCTGGGTGCACCTGCTGGCGGAGGCGCATCTGCTGGCGCAGGCGAAGCCTGAGGAGAAGGAGGCGGTGCGGGCGTTGAAGCTGGCGGGAGTCAAAACCGAGCCCGCGTTCGCCCAGATTTTCGGCCTGACGGGCGACCCGTATGAGGCGTTGTATGAGCTGGGGATGCGGCGCCGAGAACGCCCGGCGTGAGCCAGAGTATTCAGAATGTGATGCGCCCCAGATAAAGATGATACGCCGGCGGCGTCAGTTCAATCTGGAATAACTTGGGCCACAGCTTGCCCGTGACAAACAAGCGCCCGCCCGACGCATCCCAGGCGATGCCGTTGAGCACATCCGCGCCGGTCCGATCCGCAGGCGGCAGCAGGCCCGAGAGATCGATCCAGGCCGTCACCCGGCCCGTTTCCGGATCGATGCGGGCGATGCGATCCGTCTGCCAGACATTGGCGAAGACCTCGCCATCGATATACTCCAACTCGTTCAAGCGCCACACCGGCCCTTTGTCATCACGCACCGAAACCTGGCGCAACTCCTGCAGGGTCTCGGGGTCCAGAAAATGCAGCGTGGGCGTGCCGTCGCTCATGATCAACTCCCGACCATTCTGGGTCAATCCCCAGCCTTCGGTGGGATATTGGAACGATGTCAGGAAATCAAAGCTTGCCCGGTCGTAGATGAAGCCCACATGCGACTGCCAGGTGAGCTGATAGAGCCTGTCGTTGAACAGCGTCACCCCCTCGCCGAAATACTGATCAGGCAGCGCCCGAAATTGCAGCGCCCGCCCTGTTTCCAAATCCACCTTACGCAGAGAAGAACGCCCGTGCAGCCCGGTGCCCTCATAAAAATCCCCCTGATAATAAACCAAACCCTGGGTGAACGCGTCGGGATCGTGGGGATAGGTTGCGATCACGCGGTAGCCATAGACGGGCATCCCGGCCGCCACATCCACGGGCGCTTCCACCACGCCCGGATGCACCGAAACGACGTTGGCTGCAGGGGCGAGGGGCATGGCGAAGGATGCGGATGCGAACAGCAGCCACGCCAAAAAAGTGAGGGCAAGAAAGAGTCGTCGGGCCATGACGCCATCATTGTAGCCATTTGCGATGAAGAAGGCAATCGCGGGTTGCAGGGAAAAGTCTTATCTCATGCAAAGCATGCCCTGAGCAAAGCGGAAGGGTTCTTTGACAACGGCCTCAACACCTGCTATACTCCGAACTTACCGACCGGTCAGTAAGTTTTTTTTATTGGAGACTCTGGAAAATGAAAAACATCACCGAACAGCAACGCAAACGCATCCTCATCCTGCTCTTTTTCGGCGTCCTCATGGGCGCGCTGGATATCGCCATCGTGGGCCCGGCCCTGCCCGTCATTCAGCGCAGTTTCATGGTGGACAGCCGCATGATCAGTTGGGTGGTGACCGCCTACATTCTCTTCAACCTGGTGGGCACGCCCCTGATGGCCAAACTGGCCGACATCATCGGTCATCGCACCATCTACATCGCCGATATTCTCACTTTCGCCCTGGGCTCGCTGATTGTGGCGCTCTCGCCCGCGTTCTGGGTGGTGCTGCTGGGCCGGGCCATCCAGGGTTTTGGGGCCAGCGGCATCTTTCCCGTGGCCGCAGCCGTCATCGGCGACACCTTCCCGCCCGAAAAGCGGGGCTCCGCCCTGGGCATGATCGGCGCGGTCTTCGGCGTGGCCTTCCTCATCGGCCCGATTCTGGGCGGGGTCATCCTCAAATTTCTGACCTGGCACTGGCTTTTCCTTATCAATGTCCCCATCGCCCTGATCATCGCCTTCTTCGCCCTGCGCTTGCTGCCCAACGAACGCCCGGGCCTGCAAAAGCCTTTCGATTATCTGGGACTGCTGATCACCTCGGCGACGCTGGCGGCCCTCACCCTGGGCATCAACCAGCTCGACCCTCAGAATCTCTCCCCGGACACCGTCTTCACCAGCCTATTCTCACCGCACGTCTGGCCATTCCTGCTGATGGCCGTCATCTTGCTGCCCGTGCTGTGGTATGTGGAAAAACGCGCTCAGGACCCGGTGGTGCAGGTGGCGCTGTTCCAATCTCGGCAGATCAAGCTGGTGACGATCATTGCCATTGGCGCCGGTTTTGGCGAAGCCACGCTGGTCTTTGTGCCGGTGCTGCTGGTGCTGGCTTTTGGCGTCAGCGCACACACGGCCAGCTTCATGTTGTTGCCGGCGGTGCTGGCCATGGCGGTGGGCTCGCCCCTGGCCGGACGTATGCTTGACCAAAAGGGCTCGCGGCTGGTGATCCTCATGGGCTCGGGCCTGATGGCCGCGGGCATGTTGATCATCGGCCTCATCCCCCTGACCGTGGCCACCTTCTATCTGGCGGCGGTGCTGGTGGGATTGGGACTGAGCTCGCTGTTAGGCTCGCCGCTGCGTTATATCATGCTGAATGAAGCGCCGCATCACTACCGCACTGCGGCCCAGGCCCTCATTCGCCTGTTTACGGGCACAGGACAATTGCTGGGCAGCGCCTTTGTCGGGGCCATCGCCGCCTCGCTGGGCGGACAGGTCAAGGGTTTCACCTCGGCCTATCTGGCAGTAGGCGGCATCGCCGCGCTCATCACGTTGCTGGCCATCGCCCTCAAAAGCCAATCCGCGGAACGGGCCACGGTGGCGCGTCATGAGGCGGCGGCAGTGCATCGCACCCGGTGAGCAACAAAAGGCCAAGGATGACTCGCAGCGCACTGAGCGCAACCATCGCACACCACACACTCGCAAGGAGATTTTATGGACGCCTTACACAGCATCCTCGTAGATATGCACAGCATCAATCGCTGGCTGGTTCTTTTTTCCGGCCTTTATGTTTTGTTTCTCTCAGGTCGCGGCTGGTTCGGCAAACAGGTCTGGGATGATAGGGCCGGTAGATTCGGCAAGTATTTCCCTATGCTGCTGGATATTCAGGCGCTGCTGGGACTTGTGCTCTATTTCGTGTTTCTATCCCGCCAAGGCGGTTTCGAACATGTCTTTGGCAATCCGGCCAGCCGTTTCTTTCTGATGGAGCACAGCGTGATGATGGCGCTGGTCCTGATATTGGCCCATGCCGGCGCTTACTTTGTGAAAAAAGCGGCTCCCGAAAACAAATTCAAACGCATGTTTCTCTTTTATGGCATCGCCTTCCTGCTCCTCCTGGCCGCCATTCCCTGGCCATTCATGCCCGGCTACGGGCGTCCCTGGCTTTTCTAAGGAGAGATAGCGCCTCATGTCATCATCCGACACCCGGCAACACATTCTGGAAGAAGCCACGCGCCTGTTTGTAGCCGAAGGCTATGTGGGTCTCTCCATGCGCCAGTTGGCCGAACAGGTGGGCGTCTCCAAGGCCGGTCTCTATTATCACTTCAAGGATAAAGAGACGCTTTTTCTGGCCATCCTTACGGATAACCTGTTGGAGATCGAAAAGATCATCAATCAGGCCCGAAATCAGGACGCGCCCGTGGCGACCAAGATCCGGCGCATCTTTACCGGCATCTTCCATCGCAGCCCCGAACAACAGGCCATCATCCGCCTGGCCAGCCAGGAATCGGGGCATCTCAGCCCCGCGGCTCGCCGCGCCTTTCGGCAGCTTTATCACCAGAAATTCACCGCCCAGATTCAAGGCATCTTGCAGGAAGGCGTCAGCTCGGGCGAGTTGCGCGAGATGGACGCCCGTCACGCCACCTGGATTCTGCTGGGCATGATGTACCCTTATTTTTATCCCTCCCACCGCAAAGAAATGGGCGATCCACAGGTTGCGCTGGATTTGATGTTGAGGATTTACTTCGAGGGGGCCAATAGCGAAGTGCGGCGCACCACGGAAGTGCGCCGCACTTGAAAATCAGCCAACCAACTGCTTGAAACGTTCTTCCGACTCGGCCAGCACCTTGTCGTGGATGCTCTGTCCGTGGCTGTCCATAGTCACCACCACCGGGAAGTCCTCCACCCGGATCACCCACATGGCCTCGGGCACGCCAAATTCCAGCTTGTACACGTCCACCACCTCTTTCACCGATTGGGCGATGAGGGTGGCGGCGCCGCCGATGGCGTGGAAATAGACCGCAGGTTGATCATGGCAAGCCTGGAGGGTCTTCCCGGCCATGCCGCCTTTGCCAATGACGCCCTTGAGATTGAAGAACTTGATGACCTCGGCCTCATACACTTCTTCCCGGATGCTGGTGGTGGGCCCGGCCGCAACAAAGCTCCATGAGCCGTCTTCATTCTTTTTGACCACCGGCCCGCAATGGTAAATGACGCCGCCATCCAACAAAGGCTTCAGCTTCTCAAGCAGCGCCAAATCTTCGGGATCGGTGGATTGGTTGCGAATGAAGTGCTCGATCAGAAATTTGTGAGCGGCGTCCCGGCCGGTCACGATAATGCCATTCAGCAATACGGAATCGCCTACATGCAGCGAGCGGATTTCTTCATCAGAAATGGGGGTTGTCAACCTAAGCATAGCTCACCTCCGCGATTTGACCATCTTCAAGTTTCACGTTAAGCTCGGCGCGACGATTGGCCCAGCACATATAGGCGACGCTGACGAAGTAACAGGCGGGTAAACGATGGGCGACGCCGATCTTGACGCCCAGGACCGTCGTCTTGCCGCCAAAGCCCATGGGGCCGATGCCCAGTTCATTGGCTTCGCGCAGGATGCGGGCCTCCAGTTCGGCCAGTTGGGGATCAGGATTCACGTCATCGACCTTGCGCAAAAGCTGCTTCTTGGCTACGAGGTAGCCGGTGCCGCGATCGCCGCCGATGGCCACGCCCAGCACCGCGGGCGCGCAGCCCTTGCCTTGCGCTTTCAGCACCGCGTCCAGCACCATCTTGCGCACGCCATCCAGGTCGCGGCCAGCGCCCAGACGGGCGTCGGGCAGTTTGTATTGGGTGGAGACATTCTCGCTGCCGCCGCCCTTGAGTTGCAGGGTGACGAAAATGCGATCCTCGTCCCATTCGTGAAAATGAATGGTGGGGAATTCGATGCCCAGATTGTTACCGCTATTCTTGCCGGTGAGACTGTCGACGGCATTGGGCCGCAGGTAGGAATGCGCGGTCGCCTGGGCCACGGCCTCCTCGATCTGCGCCTTCAACATACGCGTCGAGACGCCAAAGGGGTAATGCACCTCGAAGATGGGCGTGCCTGTATCCTGGCAGATGGGCGTGCTCTTTTCGCGGGCCATTTCCACATTTTTCAAGATCGTGCCCAACGCCTGTTCCGCGGCCGAGCCCGGCTCTTCCTGCGCTTTTCCCTTCTCCAGCGCCTCCACCATATCCTGGGGCAA